>CACWIL010000019.1 GCA_902760905.1 uncultured bacterium | reverse complement strand
CTGTTTTAATAGATGGTTGAATTGAGACACTTCGGTCAGGTATATTAAAAGACATGTCATTTATACGTAATTTATATAGTCCAGTTTTAGAGTTTTGTACAATGCTTAAACCAGGTACCTCTTCTGCAAACAAATACATTTCCGCAATCATATTTTTTATCATTTCATCATAGTGAATATTTTGTTCTGGTGTCCCATTAGGTTTTAGTTTGTTCTTCTGGATACCATTTAACTTTTGTACATTCTCAACTAACATACTAAGATATTTTTTTATAGCACAGCTGGATAACCTTGATTTTGAGACATCTACTCTTTTCATTATACTATTTTTCAGAATTTCTGTTTTAACTTCTGCCTCTGAAGGTTCTTTATCACCAAGCCCGACATTAATATTATCAGCAAATTCAAATATATGATTTAATTGTGTTGTACTTTGTCCTGTTGTTTTTTGAGTACCTGTAAGATTTTCCAAATTGATTCCATTAATACCTGCAATTGCCATAAATTATTCTCCATTTCCTCTAGTGTTTTACTGTATATATTTCTAAAGTATTTTCTTAGAGAAAAATTTGCCCACAGTTTTTCTATTCTATTCTATTCTATTCGCGATTATCATTAACTTTGAGCCAATTGTAAAGATTTTTATTTTTTGCTTAACAATTGTCATATTTTGTTACAATTCAGCATTAAATTGTATAGTATCATATTTGTGAGGTAAGTTTTTTTATCAAAAAGCAGAAGAAAAATAATTATCCTGTTGTATCAGAAAACGCACTGTTTTTTGCTATTTTTTTAGTATTGTATCAAATATTATGCTTGGCTCCTGAGTAATTTCTTTACCAAAAGCTTTAGTTTTTGATGATGTCGTAATATACAATTTTCTCTGCGCTCTTGTAATTGCAACATAGAGAAGCCTTAATGTTTCTTCTGAGTTAAACTCTTTAAGCTCAAGCTCCGACTTGCGTTTGTAATTCGGGTTGAAAGCTTTTACATCCTCCATAAATGTGGATGAACTTCTGAGTTTAGCTTTGTTTACGTCTATTGACAGCATTTTTTCCGTAAGCTCAGGTAAAAACACATAATCAAACTCATCACCTTTTGATTTGTGCATTGTCATTATCTGAACTTTGCCTTTTGCAGCTTCTTTATCTTCTTCTTCAGAGAAAAACTTAAATCCGCTGAGTGATGGTTTTTTAGCGAGTTCTTCCAGTCTTTGAAGTGTTAAATCAAAATTACCTGATGAATTAAGTCTTTTTACAAGTATTGCTATCAAATACACATTTGATTTTTCAATATCGCTAGTATAATAAAATAATCCTATTCTGATAACCAGTTCCTCCAGAGGAAGCGTCGATGAGTTTAACCAGTATTGCATATCCCATAAAAATTGGGCAAGAGAATTATTTTCTATTTCATCTCCGCTTTTGCAGATAAAAGGTGTTTCGGAGTTTTTAATCTCAAGCTGTAGTCTTTGTTTATAAAAACCAAGTTCGGAAAGTTTTTCATACGCAGAAGCCAACACTTCATTATCAAAGGGATTTTTTACGAACTGTAATATTGAAAAAATAGTATTAAATACTCCTTTTTGTCCGAGAGATTCACTTCTGGTGATTGTTTTTAAACCTGAATCATTTATGAAAGATGCCCAGGCTGACACCTGAAAATTCCATCTCAAAAGAATACCTATTGTTGCATCTTTATCCCTGGTTAAAATATTTTTTATTTCTTTGAGTATGTAATTTCTTTCTGCATAAGGATTTTCAAATATTAATGAATTTATAGTATTTTGAGAAACTGGATTTTTACCTTTAACTCCCTGCATATAACTTTTAAAAAATGCTTTTGGAAGAAATTTTGAACCCCAGTCAACAAGTTTGTTAGCAAGAGTCATGACATCCTGAGCACATCTTTGGGAATGATTCATCTCAACAGTTTTATCAGCGTTTGTTATAAAATGTCTGAAGCCTTCGACATCTGCGTTAGAAAACGTCGTTGTGATTGCCTGATTAATATCACCGCATCTTATAAGATTTTTATGTTTTGCACTCAACAATCCGATTAATCTCTGCTGAACGCCCGAAGAATCCTGTGCTTCATCTTCTATTATGTACTCACATATATCCTGATAATATTCCAAAATATCAGGATTATTTTCAAGAAGTTTAACTGACAAAATCAGAATATCATCATAATCTATCATATTGGCTTCTTTAAGCTGATTTTGATATTCCTTATAGAAGGTTTTGAATTTTTCTATTTTTTTGTTTGCAGTCGGAGTATCTATATTACCTTCCTGAAGCTTGAATACAGAGATTGCTCTGTCAAAATCCTCAACATCCGTTTTTGTTATTTTTCCGCTTATTGCACGTATTATTCTCATCCTCTGAGTATCGTCACAAATATCAAAGTCATCCGTTAAATTTAATCTTTCAAAATTTGAATTTTCTTTTAAAATTTTAAGCGCAAGCCCGTGAATTGTACTTATATTAGGAAGCAAAACAGATTCAGGACACATATTTTTTATACGTTCTCTGAAATTTCTTGCTGCAGAATCCATATATGTAAGGACGTAAATATTATTTGGGTTTATTCCTCTTGACATCAGTTTTATGATAAGCGCAAGAAGTATCGTTGTTTTTCCTGCTCCCGGAACTGCTGATATCGCCATTGAGCCATGTTTATAATCAAGAACAGGTTTTTGGTCATCTCTTGGGGTGATTGTAAATGCAGGTTTTGATTCATAAACTTCACCGCCGGAGGATTCTATATATTTCTGGATTCCGCCCAAATTTTCCACGCCTGAAGCATCAAATAAACTTGAATAAGCGTAAGTATGAACTTGAGAAAGCAAAAGCAGTTTTCTTAAAATGCGGGCGATTTTTTGTTTTGATAAAAATATATCATCTTCTACCGTATACTCTTCTTTTACCCAGTCTTTCTGCATAACCCATGCATTATACAAAGGACCGGTATCTGTTTTCACCCAGTCTGAATGTGAAATATCAAGCCAAAACTGATACTTTGTTGAAATTTTATTATCTATAATTTTTTGAGGAGTTGCAATAATTAAATCATCATTTAAGATCTCCAATGTTGAGTTTGGATTTTCTGCTATTATAGAATTTTCAAAATGAACAATTATGTCATCAATTCTTTGTTTTACTTCGTTTACTCCTAAGACATTTTCAAAATCACGAAGTTCTTTTATAAAGAAATTAAACTTATTAATTTTTGTCTTATCAACAGAATCAACAACTGCCA
Source organism: uncultured bacterium (assembly GCA_902760905.1). Taxonomy (GTDB): domain Bacteria; phylum Cyanobacteriota; class Vampirovibrionia; order Gastranaerophilales; family Gastranaerophilaceae; genus CAG-196. The sequence continues at coordinate 22,084 of CACWIL010000019.1, read as the reverse complement.
CAAACATTTCATAAACTTTTAATGACAGCTTTATATTCTTATCTTTAAGCCCACAAAATGCTTTATAGAATTTTTGATATCTGTCATTATACATATCAGTTTGCTCTGGCAGAGATTTTGTTTCTTTATAAGTATCAAAGATTTCTTTTGAACAAATAAGCGGAATCCCTATATAATCGGCAACAATACTTCTCAAATCTATTTCGCTGACATCAAGTCCGCACATAAGACGAAGTATATTTAAGCTTGCTCTTACAAGCGGATTACTAACAAGTTTTTCACTTCCGCTTAAGAAAAGCGGATGGCATATGTCAGATAAGTTTTCCGTCAGGGTAAACTTCAGCATATCATCCTGAACCGGAGTAATTATCGTAATATCTTTAGGATAAATATTTTTTTGAGATAATAACTTCCTAATTTCAGATATTGTTAAGTCCAGTATTTCTGCCCGTTTTGAAAGAGATGTCAAAGAAAATCTTTCAAGCCTTTCCTGTTTATCATCTAAAATATTTGAAAAAATAATTTCACCGTTTTTAAACTCATTATCATTTTCAGAGATAACTTCTTCATTAAATAAATTTTTCAGTTTGTACTCTACAGAAGTATCTGCGCTTAAATATCCGCATCTGGAAGAACCGAGTGAATCAAAACAAATTAACCAGTCTTTTAACTGTGGTTTTAAATACTCAATAAAATCAAAACATACAGGCGTCATCTCATCAGCATCATCAACAAGAAGATATTTTATATCTCTGAAATAATCAGTGTGTTTGTAAACATGATTAAAAATAAGCGTTTGGCGTAAATAATCAAAACTTCTGCTGTCCAAGGTAGTTTTGAGAAGTTTTTTCAGGATTAATTCCGCATCCTCAGCAAAAGACTCTTTGAGAATTTTTGCTCTGTTTCTGACATCATCATTAGTCAAATTATTTTGAACAATTAAAGAATATCTTCTGAATATCTGATGAAGGAGTGATTTTTTTGAATTGTATCCTTTGACAACTATATTTTTCAAAAGATCTTTAAGCAGGAACTGCGAAACTTCGAGTCCGACAAGATTTGGGAGAATAAAAGATTTTTCACCTTTTATTGAATTTTCAATAAAACACCAGTTTTCCTGCAAAGTATTATATACAACAGAGAAAAAAGAATGAATATTTATTTTTTCTGTTGCCTCAATCGGAAGTTTTTCAAAAATTTTATTTTGCAGCTTTTTTTTTGAATTTGAATTTTGTGTCAAAAGCAGTATCTCAGAGGGTTTCACGTTCTGAGAAATAAGTTCTAAATATTTTTTTGTAAGCGTTTGCTCACGAAAATCTGCTTTAATAGAATTTAATAACATACTCCGTACGTATTATTTTAACATAAATTGTTGTGAAAACACTTGCAAAAATTTATACTTTTTTATAAAATAAATTGGTAAGCAGAAATGCTTGCGAAACACACACATAGAAGGAGATTTAAAATGGCAAAAACAATCAAAGAAGTAAAAGGCATCCAAGAACAAATTATCGAATCAGCTGGTACAATTTACAACTACCTTAACACTAAAGGTGAAGTTTCAATCAACAAAATGAAAAAAGATTTAAGCTTAGCTGACAACTTTGCTGAAATGGGTTTAGGCTGGTTATCAAGAGAAGACAAGCTTGAATACACTCAAAAAGCTAAATCAGTTACAGTTAGATTAAGATAGTTTTATACCATTAAATTTTATAAAAACTCTCAAAGGACGCTTTGAGAGTTTTTTTGTTATATAATTAACTTATTGAAATATAAATGGAGAAAAAGATGAGTAAATATTTATTAGAAGTCGGCGTAGAAGAGCTACCTTACAAATTTATACCAATGGCAATTGACCAGTTAAAACAAGGGTTTGAAAAGTTTTTATCAGATAATAATGTAACCTATTCAAACGTAAAAGTTATGGCAACACCAAGAAGGCTTGCTGTTATAGTTGACGGTTTAGCCTCTTCACAGCCTGACGTTGAAAAAGTCGTAAAAGGTCCGATTGCAAAAGTTGCTTTTGATGAAAACGGAAATTTATCAAAAGCAGGTGAAGGATTTGCAAATAAAAACAGTGTTTCAAAAAACGATTTATATGTTGAAGACAATTATGTTTTTGCAAAAATTTCAATCAAGGGTAAAAACACAAAAGATTTACTTCAGGAAAATGTACCTGTTATTTTCTCCAAACTTCAGGGACCTCACTTTATGAGATGGGGAACAAATGATGTTAAATTCTCAAGACCTATTCGCTGGGTACTTTCAATATTAGATGGAGAAGAAGTCAAAATCAGAATAATCGACAAAGACTCTTCAAATATTACAAACGGACACAGGTTTTCTGCTCAAAATATTGTTATCAACAATCCTGATGAATACATTGATAAACTGAGAGATGCCAAAGTTATTGTTGATCCGGAAGAAAGAAAAAATAAAATACTTGAGTTAACAAAAATAGAGGCTGATAAGCTTAACGCAGTAACAAAAATTTCTGATGATTTATTAGAAGAGGTTACTTTTATCGTTGAATATCCTGTTGCCGTTACATGCGATTTTGATACGGCATATCTTACAATTCCGCAGGAAGTTGCAGTAACAGTAATGGAGACTCACCAAAGATATTTCGCTCTTTATGAAAAAACCGGAAAATTAATTAACAAATTTGTAACGATTACAAACTATATCGGTAATGAGTTTGAAAATATCAAAGCAGGTAACCTTCGTGTAATCAAGGCTCGTCTTGATGACGCAGTATTCTTCTTTAATGAAGATACAAAAAAACCGCTAGAAAGTTATATTGAAAACCTTAAAGGTATGACATTCCAAAAAGGTATGGGTTCTGTTTATGATAAAACACAAAGAATTATTAAATTATCAGAAACAATTGCCTCTGCTCTTGGCGTAAACAAACCATCAGTAAAACGAAGCGCAGAACTTTGCAAAGCAGATTTAGCAACAAACCTTGTTTTTGAGTTTACGGAGCTTCAGGGCTTTATCGGTGCTGATTATGCACGTGTAAGCGGTGAAGAACAAGGCGTTCAGGATGGTATAAGAGAACACTACTTCCCGCTAAATGCAGATAGCGAAACCGCAAAAAGTATAGAAGGACAAGTTGTTGGCATTGCTGATAAAATTGATACAATCTGTGCAGTATTTGCGGCCGGCAAAAAACCAACCGGTTCTTCTGACCCTCTAGGCGTAAGACGTGCAGCGTTAGGTATAATTAAAACAATTTTAGAACATAATCTGAAACTTGATTTATCAGAAATTATTGATGAAGCAATTGCATTATTGCCAGTCAAAGCAGATATTAAGGCTGACGTTGAAGAATTTTTTGTTCAGAGATTAATTATTTTCTTAAACTCTGATTACTCTAAGAATGTTCTTGAAGCATGCAGCACAAACAATCCTTGCAAAGATCTCTGCGATTATTTATTGAGAGTTAAAGCAATAAGTACATTAAATAACGAAAAACTTCTTGAAAATGCTAATCGTGTTTTAAGAATACTAAAAGACGAAGTAAAAACAGAGGTTAAAGAAAGTTTGTTTGTTGAACAGGCTGAAAAAGATTTATTTAAAGCTGTTCATGGAGTAACCTTTGCAGGAGATTACAACAAATATCTGAATGATTTAATCTCAATAAATCCGGTTGTTACAAAATTCTTTGATGATGTTCTTGTAATGGACAAAGACGAAAATATCAAAAATAATCGTCTTTCACTCTTGAACTGTTTGAAAAATAAGTATATAATGTTAACTGATTTTGCTAAATTGTAAACAATTGTTACGATTTAAAAAAATTTAGGCAATTTCTGTCTTGAGGAAACTTTATATAGATACAAAGTGAAGGTAGTAATAAAAGTGAGGTCTGTATGACAAACTTAAAAAAATTTATTAACTCGGTTAAAGAAGCACTCGATCCAAGAGCAAACTTAAATGCATTCTCTAAAAATCAAGCAGCTGAACGAGAAGATTTTATACAATCATTATCAAGTAATGAACTTAAAATAAAAGCTGACGAACACAGGCTGGAAGCAATGGTCAGACAACAATTGAAGGAAGAATTCCCGAATATCGAGAAAAGCTCTTCATATGACTTACTGGTTGACGCAGTCATCCACAATTACAAGTCAAAACAGCTTCAAGCCACAGATGATTTAGAAATTAAATAGGTGTAAATCCTGAAGAGAAAAAGAGAAATCATCAACATTACTTAAAATAGAAAGAGAACGCCAATAACGTTCTTTTTTTATGAGAAAAATAACGTACTTTTATTATATTCTCTTCTATGATATAATACCTATGTGTCTTATTTAGAAAGGGAGATAAATTATGGCAAAATATGTATGTTCAGTATGCGGCTTTACAGTAGAAGGCGAAGCTCCAGAAACTTGTCCTGTTTGCGGTGCAGTTAAAGAAGTTTTTACAAAAATGGAAGATGGCAACAAAGAATATGCCGATGAACACAGAATCGGTATTGCAAAAGACTTAGACCCTCAAATTATGGAAGGATTAAGAGCTAACTTCAACGGTGAATGTGCTGAAGTGGGTATGTACCTTGCAATGTCAAGACAAGCAGACAGAGAAGGATTTCCTGAAATAGCAGAAGCCTTCAAAAGATATGCTTTTGAAGAAGCTGACCACGCTTCAAGATTTGCAGAACTTTTAGGCGAAGTCCTTACAAACTCGACTAAGAGAAACTTAGAAATGAGAGCAGAAGCAGAATTTGGTGCTTGTGACGGTAAATTAAAACTTGCTAAACGTGCAAAAGAACTTAACCTTGATGCTATTCATGATACAGTTCACGAAATGGCTAAAGACGAAGCTCGTCATGGCAGAGGATTTGATGGTTTACTTGCAAGATACTTTGCTGATTAATCTGTATGAAGTTTAAAAAACGACCTCGCAAAAGCGAGGTCGTTTTATTTGTAAAAAATTATATTACTCCAGCAGGGTTTACCCGAATTATCCAGCAAAACAACATAAGTTATTCTCTTCTTTTTACAGCCTTTTACTTTTATATCACCCCAGCCGTATATTATTTTTTGCACTTTCAGGTTACAAATATTCAATCTTTGTTCTAAGCAGTATTCTCTTTTCATATTTATACAGACTTTTTTACAATTATTCTTTTTTGCATATTCCTGTGCCGCAAATTTTGATGCTTTGCCGGAATAGGCAGAAACAGGCAGGGCAAAGATGCAGAAAAGTAATACAAAAAAAATATTTTTCATATTATATGTTTATTTTGTCATTAAATTAATAACAACCCCCTATTTGCTATTTTTTTATACTGTTTTATGGTAAACTATCTTTGTAATAGTTTGGGGGATCCGCCCCGAGGGTAAATAATATCAGCTTGTAGATGTTACTTAAAGCCAAAATTATATATTTACCCCTAAGGATAGAAAGAGAAAAAAATGGAAAAAAACAACGAAACTTTGAGAACACTCAGACACTCTTGTTCTCACATCATGGCGCAAGCCGTACAAAAGCTGTTCCCACAAGCAAAGTTAGCTATCGGGCCGGCAACAGATGACGGATTTTATTATGACTTTGACTTAACTGACGGTTATGCATTTACACAGGATGACCTTCAGAAAATCGAAGACGAGATGAAAAATATCATCAAAGAAAATCTGACATTTGAAAAATACTTTGTAGAAGACGTTGATGCCAAAATTGCTGAGTTTAAAGCAGAAGGCGAAGTTTACAAAGCAGAACTGTTAGAAGAACACAGAAACGACAACCCGACTTTGTACTTAACAAAAGACAAAGACGGAAACGTTCTGTTTAACGACCTTTGTGCAGGACCACACATTCCTAATACATCTTATATTAAAGGTAACGCTATTAAGCTTCTGAAGGTTGCAGGTGCTTACTGGCGCGGCAACGAAAAGAACAAGATGTTACAGAGAATATATGCGACTGCATACTGGAATAAAGAAGATTTACAGGCTTACTTAACTTTCCTTGAAGAAGCTGAAAAACGTGACCACAGAAAGTTAGGCAAGCAGTTAGACCTGTTCTCAACCCGTGAAGAAATGGGCGGCGGGCTTGTATTATGGCACCCAAACCTTGCATGCGTTCGTGAACAAATAGAAAACTACTGGAGAGAAGAACACAGAAAAAGAGGTTATGTTATCGTTAACACTCCTCAAATTGCTAAATCTACTCTTTGGGAAATATCAGGTCACATGGACCACTACAAAGAAAATATGTTCTTTGTTCAAAAAGATGAAGACTCTGACGACCAGTTTGTAGTTAAACCTATGAACTGTCCGTTCCATATCCTGATTTATCAGGCAAACAGATACTCATACCGTTCACTTCCGCTGAGAATGGCAGAACTCGGAACTGTTTACAGAAAAGAAAAATCAGGTGCATTATCAGGTTTAACACGTGTACAAGGGTTCACTCAGGATGATGCTCACATCTTCTGTACACCTGAACAATTGGTTGATGAAATCAACTCAATTATCGACTTTGTTGCTGATACAATGGCAATCTTCGGTATGGAATTTGAAGTTGAGCTTTCAACCAGACCTGAAAGCTATGTAGGTGAACTTGAAAACTGGAACAAAGCTGAAGCAGGCCTGAAAGAGGCTATGGAACGCAGAGGAATGAAATACGACATCAACGAAGGTGACGGTGCATTCTACGGTCCAAAAATCGACTTCAAGGTTAAAGATGCTATCGGAAGAACTTGGCAATGTGCAACTATCCAGCTCGACTTTAACCTTCCTGCAAGATTTGATATCAAGTATCAGGATAAAGATGGCAGTATGAAAACTCCATTAATGCTTCACAGAGTAATCTTCGGTTCAATGGAAAGATTCCACGGAATCTTAATTGAACACTACGCAGGCTGTTTCCCGGCTTGGCTAGCACCTACACAAGTTTCAATTGTTCCGATAAGCAACGAAAAACACGTTGACTTTGCTGAGCAGGTTTACAAGAAAATGCGTGAAGCAGGTTTAAGAGTAAATCTTGATGACCGTTCAGAATCTATGAACTACAAAATCAGAGAAAGCCTGCAAGACAAGAAAATCAACTATGTTTGTGTAATCGGTGATAAAGAAATCGAATCAAACTCAGTTGCAGTCCGTGCAAGAGGAATAGGTCAGGTTGGAACAATGAGCGTAGATGAGTTTATATCAAAACTTAAAGAAGAAATTTCTTCACGTTCAAACAACTCTTTTGCCAAGGGGTAAATAAGAATATAAAGATAAAAAAAGAGGCTGATTTGGTTTTACCAAATCCGCCTCTTTTTTTTAGCAAAAATTATTTTTACAAGTTTTTATGTGTTTATACAAAGGAGTAGTTATGAATTTTTTTCTTGCATCACAAAAAGTTGTACCGACAACAAAACAGGCAATTGTTATAGGCAATTCCCTCGGGCACGATTTAACACTTAATAAAGGTCAATATCATCACGTTAACACAAGAACATTGGTTGAAGGTCTCGGACCGTGTATCAAGTTAACGGTATGGGGCGGAAAAGATAAATTTGAAGCACACTCGGCACCTGAACTGGAAAACATTAACAGTGTGGGGCAAAGAGTCAGCAACATTATAGAAGGCCTAAGAGGACGTATGAGACAGTCTATGGATGAAATTCATGCTTTTATTACGGGAGGAATTGAATATAATCAGCATAGTCGTGTTTCCCAACAAAGTATGGATTTGATAGAAACAATTTATGAAGCTTTACAACAAGAAGGGGTTCCGACTTCTGTCATTGCTGCACAACGTGGTGACGGCATAAAAACAAGGCTTAATACACTGGTACTGAATAACAATATGTACATTTTCGGAAAACCGATTGATGATGTGCTTGCTTCTGACAAAAACAACTTAAAAGAAGCATTGGAAGATCATTTTGATTTTGTAGAATTTGCTAATGATTTTTCAGTAAAAACTTTAAAATAAAAAAATTTGGTAACTATATATCTTTTTACACAAAGTATGACAATTGTCCTGTCATACTGAGCATAAGCGAAGTATCTCATAAAATAGATCTCATAAAATAGAGATTCTTCGGGCGAAATTGATTAATGCCCTCAGAATGACGATATTTTAAATTATTTTTGTGTAAAGTTGTATATAATTACCAAAAATTTTTTAATGAATAACTTTCGGATAATTTTCGTTATAGAACTCTTCAAATCTGTCTTGTAAAATCGCTTTTCTGCAGCCTTTTACAAAGTTAAGCAGGAATTTAATGTTGTGAATAGACATCAATGCCTGTCCTGTACCTTCACCGCATTTGTAGAGATGTCTTATATATGCTCTGGAATGATTTTTACAGGTATAACAGTCGCAATTTTCATCCAACGGAAGCGGGTCTTCCTGAAATTTTGCATTTTTGATTTGTTCTTTTCCGTTCATAGTAAAGAACGAACCATGTCTTGCGTTACGAGTCGGAAGAACACAGTCAAACATATCAATTCCGCGTTTTATTCCGTCAAGCAAATCCTCAGGAGTTCCGACACCCATTAAGTAACGGGGTTTGTTGTGAGGCAAAAGCGGAGCTGTGAGTTCTACAAAGTGGTTCATTGTTTCTTTGTCCTCTCCGACACTCAAACCGCCAATTGCATAACCGACTGCATCTATATTTGAAACATAAGCTGCGCTTTCTTTTCTTAAATCATCATAGAATGCCCCCTGACAAATCGGGAACAGTGCCTGGTCTTCTCTTGTTTTAGCCTTAATACATCTTTCAAGCCAACGGTGAGTTATTCCCATAGCTTCTTTAGCTGTTTCATAATCACAACCAAACGGTGCGCACCAGTCAAAAGCCATAATTATATCAGCACCAATAGCTTGTTGAATTTCCATTGAAATCTCAGGGCTTATAAAATGTTTTTTGCCGTCTTTTGGATCTCTGAACTCAACCCCTTCTTCAGTAATTTTTCTCAAATGTGCAAGAGAGAACACCTGGAAACCGCCTGAGTCTGTTAAAACCGGTTTTTGCCAGTTCATCCAGCCATGAATACCGCCAAATTTTTCAATCAATTTATGTCCTGCTCTTAAATATAAATGATAAGAATTCCCTAAGATTATCTGAGCACCTGTATCATAGAGGTTATTATTTGTAAGCAGTTTTACCGTAGAGTTTGTTCCGACAGGCATAAAAATCGGTGTTTCAATGTCACCATGAGGAGTATGCAATATTCCCGCTCTTGCTCCTGTGTTTTTATCCTCATGAACCAACTCATAACTAAAATTATCAAATACTGACATAATAAAACCTTATATTCTCCTTATATATACCCCCTAATTCTAACAGAAATATACAAGTTTCAATACTATGCTTCGTATTCAAACATACTTGCAGCTGGCTGAGCTTCGCTGCGTGCATAGGCATTAATGGCTTTTCCATAGCTTGATGTTTTAAACACACCATTTTCGGTTTGTTCAACTCTCGTATTTGACTTTTGCGCATTTGTTTTGGCATGTTCTGTGCAGTAATCAATGTATTCTTTAAAAGTAACTTTATCATCGCTGTTGGTGTCCATGACTTCGTCATATTTTTCGTCACCACGTACAGCATAAACCCTGTCATTAGTTTTTGAGTTAATTTTTTCTAATAACTCATTAACCTGTGTATCTATAGAATTATTTTTTTTGTTGTTGTCGCTTTTTTGGGTATTATTCATCATCTCACGATATGAGTTACCCATAGCAACCATTTTTACCATCTCTTTAGCGGAAATACCGTTTTCATGGCAGTAATCTTTAAACTCATCAAAAGAAACAACGCCGTCTTCATCAGCGTCCATTTCTTTCATGTACATTGGCTCGCCTTTTTTAGCATAATATGCGTTAGTATTGCCATTCGTTCTTGAATTACTGTTGAGCGCAGGAACTCTTGAATTCAGGGCACTTGAAGGTATGCAGAACGCATTATCACAAGATGTACCAATTGGGGATAAAGCCATATTTATAATCCTACTTATTTATATAAATATTATATCACACTTTATACTCATAACAACCCCCCAAAAAGAGTAAAAACAGGTAGGCGCATGCGCCTACCTGTTTTTATAAAATTTTATATATTTATTGACTTCTATATACCTTGTTGATTATATCTTTCTTCATCGTAAGCTATAATTTCTGACATAGACTGCCAGTTGTCATAAATTTCTTCAGGCTTGAAGTAAATATTAATTTCTCTTTCAGCGCTTGCTAATGAATCTGATGCGTGAACAATATTATATTCCATAATTTGCCCGAAATCTGCACGAATAGTTCCGACATCAGCATTCATCGGGTTTGTTGCACCAACAGTATGACGAACACTTTCTACGGCATTATACCCTTCAATAACCATAGCAACAATAGGCGCACTGGTTATATAATAAATAAGTCTTTTGTAGAAAGGTTTGCCCTGATGTTCTTCGTAATGTTTTGCAGCCATTTCAGGAGTTACCTGCAATAATTTCATCCCAACAATTTTAAAACCTTTGTCTTCAAATCTTTGTATAACTTTGCCGATTAATCCTCTTTTTACGCCGTCTGGCTTAATTGCGACAAATGTTCTTTCCTCTGATGCCATAATCTCTCCTTTATTTAATCCCATACATATCTATTAGACCATAAATTCAGACAAAGGTAAAGAGGCATAAAATATTATTTACAACTTTCAATAAGCTTCTTTGCGATTTTTATTGCCTTGTCCTGAGTTTCCTTATTTTCCCAAAAATCATCTTGTAATACATACGGTTTAACTATTTTTCTCGCCCATGAACCAATTGCAATTCCCCAATAATTAATGCCGCAAAGTTTTGCAAGTTCCGCTGTTTTTGAGTTTGTACCTCCAGATAACATTATATAAACAGGAAGTTCTGCGTTTTGTATAACTTCTGCCATAGCTACAGCCTGTAGCGTTGTTTTGTAATCATCCGCTCCGCCACTCATCGGAACTCCGTCTGCCTGAATAATAGTTGTATATGGCACCCGTACAGATATCATACTATTTATTCTGTTAAGAACTTCCCTGTTCCCGAAGTTTTCTCTGTCTATACAAATGGAGGCAAGTTTTGGGTTGCAATCATTAATAACCTGCCATTTTTTTGCCAAATCAACAGTATCATGTCCCATAATATGAAGTTCTATTATATCAACTCCGTTTTGAACCATATAAGGCAATATCTCACGGTAGTTAACATCTTTTTCTTCCATAGTTATTGCTCCGGTTGGACATTTTTTCTCACATATCCCACAACCTATACATTTTTTTTCATCAATAATAATTGAAGAATAAACGGCTTCATTAGGACAATTATTGTAACAATTACTGCATTTTATACATTTTGAATTGTTAATCCTGGCTTTTTTAATATGTTTATCACCTTTTATTCCAATGCTTACACAGTATTGAACGTCCTCTCTGCCGGCTGATTTTGCACCTTCTTTTGCTGCATCAAGAATCTCTTTTCTTGCAGATAAATCAAAAATACTGCATCCTGCAGAAGCATAAACAAACACAAGTCTTTTTACGCTTTCAGCATCTTCATTTCCTGCGCCGCAAACGAGTTTAAACATCTAAAAACCTATCGCATGATTAAATACACGTTTATGCGAAGTATTTTTGCCGGAACTTTCTGCAGTTGGCTGAACTTCAAGGGTTTCGATAACTTGTCCGGGCCTTTGGAGTAAATTATTCTGCTGGAGAGTCTTATCAACATTATTGAATGATTTTAAGCTATCGAGTTTGTTTTGCAGCTCTTCATTTTCATTATTCAAAATTACTGTCTGACGGCTTACGTCATTGAGCTTTATTTCATAAGAGATTACAAAATAGTAGCTGACAACTACAACAGCAACTAATATGCTTAAAATTATGCCAAGTGTTTTATTTACTCTTTTTATTGCCATATCTTTTACAAGATTCTCCTTAGGAAAATACCCTTCTATTATACTATTATCGACCAGTTTTTGTACAGATTTATCTACAAAAGATTTTCGGGCAACATTTTCTGTGTATACATACTGTTTTTTCGTTTCACCCGAAAGCTTCTTTATCAAAAAATCCAAACCGGACTTGTTAATATTGTTATTATTAGAATTTACCTTAATCCCAGCAACCAAAAGTAAATCTCCTCACTCCCAATATAAATTTTAAATCCACCATTTACACAAACTATATCAACTATTCCACACCTGCTTAATTAATACACCTTGCGATTCTTAACTTAGCACTCCTTGATGGCGGATTTTCTTTTAATTCAATCTCTCCTGCCGTTATAGGCTTTTTGTTTACAAGCTCTATTTTTGGCGGTTCGCAAGTGCAAATCATATTGTTACACCTGCATTTTTGGCTTTCTCTCTTAAAGAATTGTTTTACTATTCTATCCTCCAGAGAATGAAAACTTATGACACTAATTATACCACCAACATCCAGTAATGCCAATATATCCCTTAACACATTCTTAACATTTTTTAACTCACTGTTAACCTCTATCCTAACAGCCTGAAACACTCTTGTAGCAGGGTGTATATTAGACTTAACACGAGGAGTCGCTTTAACAATGATATCAGCAAGTTCTTTCGTTGTTCTAATCGGCTTTGTCCGTCTAACTTCCACAATCGATTTTGCAATCCGCTTTGAAAATCTTTCTTCTCCATACTCACTAAATATCCTTACCAAATCATCTTCTCTGTACGTATTTATAACGTCATAAGCAGAAAAATCTGCCCCCATATCAAAGCGCATATCCAAAGGAGCGTCTTTTGAAAATGAAAAACCACGTTCCTGTTTTGTAAGCTGGTGATAGGAAGCACCCAAATCCAGAATAACTCCGCCTGTTATTTTTTCTATCCCAAGGTTATTAAGTTCACGTTTTATATTTGTATAAGAAGACTTAATTATTGTTAAGTTTTTATAATCCTTGAGTCTTTCTTTCGAATGATTTATAGCCTCTTCATCAATATCAAACGCTATTAATCTTCCGCTTGGCTGAATACGTTTTAAAATAAGCTCGCTGTGTCCGCCTCCTCCAAGCGTACAGTCGACATATATTTTGCCGTCCGCACACTCCAGAGCATCAACAGCCTCATTCAGCATAACTGTATAATGTTTAAAATCATCCATACAACTAATTTTAACATGAATACCGGAACATAAAAAAGGATAGCTGAAGCTATCCTTTTTATATTCTCTCTTAATATTCTCGTGTTTTATTAGTTTAATCCAAATTTGAAATCTTCTTGAATATTGCTTGAAAGCATTGATTTAATTGATTCCATATATGCATTTACTTCTTCCATTTCTGCACTGTTTGTAGTAATTTGGGCATCAAGCTGATTTTCCCATACAGCAATCTGATCCATTTCATCCTGATATTTTGCTGCTATTTTATTCAATTCTGCTTCAAATTCAGGGATTTGTGTATAATCTTTATACTTTCCTTGATAATCCGCATCTCCTTCATATAATGCTTTATAAAAATCTCTTAGCTCTTGTTCATCTTGTGCCTGAATATGAGAAAAGTCTGCTTGAGAATATAAAGCCAATTGTTTTTGAGACTGCAACTGAGAGATTTCAAGGTTTAATTGATTTTTTCTGAGTGTGTAACTTAATAATGTTTCGTGTAAATTTGCGATTGCCATTTTTGTTCACCATCTTTTTTAAATCTTACATATATATAAAGTATTTAAAAAAGATAGAATTTCAGAGCCGCTTACATTTGTTACAAAACTTTACATTTGTTTTTTTATTAATATTTTTCTAATTCAGCCAGTTTTTAATACGCTCTGCTATTGTATCAAAACCCTTTTCGACTCCAAGATTTTTGGACTCAATGTTTTTTGAATAATAAAGCACAGGGACCTGTTCTCTTGTGTGGTCAGTTCCAGGCACTGTAGGATCACAACCATGGTCAGCCGTAATTACAAGCAAGTCATTTTCTGTTATCAGCGGAACAATTTGCTTTAAATATAAATCGATTTCTTCGATTGCTTTACCATATCCTGATGCATCATTTCTGTGCCCAAACAACATATCAGTATCAACAAGGTTTGTAAAAATTATTTCTCTTTCATTATCAGTAATATTTATATCTTTGTATTTTATACTGTCTAAATCTAAAGTTCCGTTGATAGCTTTTATTGTAAGTTCAAGACCTTCTTTATTGGAACCTGTATGGATAGCGTGTGTAATACCTGCCTTTGAAAAAATATCTTCGATTTTTCCTATACCTATAACTTTTGCACCGGCATTTTTAAATTTATCAAGAACAGTATCTTTAGGCGGAGCCATTGAATAATCTCTTCTGTCTTTGGAAATTCTTGTCGGTTTTCCGTCAATTATTTTATAAGGTCTTGCAATAACTCTTGCAACATTATAGTTTCCTTCATCAAGAAGTTTTCTTGCAATATTACACCATTCGTACAGAGTTTCCAGAGGAATCATATCCGTATCAAGTGCAATCTGGAATACACTGTCGGCAGAAGTGTAGACTATCGGAAATTTTGTTTTATGGTGTTCGTCATTAAGTTCTTCAATAATAGCTGTTCCGCTGGCGGGAATGTTTGCAAGTATTCCGCCGCAATTTGTTTCTTTGATAAACTTATCAACAAGCTCTTTAGGAAAACCCTGAGGAAAAGTTGAAAACGGTTTTTCAGAGATTAGACCGGCAATTTCCCAGTGCCCGGTTGTAGTATCTTTTCCTTTAGACTTTTCCTGCAAAATCCCGTATTGAGCAATCGGTGAATTTGTACCGTAAATTCCCTCAAAATCACCCAAATTCCCAAGCCCCATCATTTCAAGAACAGGAACATTTAATCCTTTATTAAAATGCGCAACATTTTTTAGCGTATTACATTCAGCCACATCTCCGAATTCAGCATAATCCGGCATTGCTCCGCATCCCATTGAATCTATCACAATTATAATTGCACGTCTTTTTCCCATAAATAACCTCCTGATGCAATCATTATATCATATATCTAAATTTAAAACTTTATTTTGTATTAAATTTAAATATTTCGTGTTAACATATATCTTATAATTGATTATAGGAGAACTATTATGCAAGCAAGACGTGCTGCAAGAGAACTTGCACTTATATTATTTTCACAGTTTGAAAAAGAAATAACAAAATATTCAAAAAAAGATTTTGAAGAAATTATGGTAAAATCTGTAAGAATTTTATCAAACTCAGCAATGGAAGAGTTAAACCTTACTGTTGGTTCATTAATTGATATAAAAGAATCTCTTGCTTCTTATGAAGCAGAGCACGACTCAAATCTGTCGAGACCAATGGGCGCAAAAAACAAGCCGGTTCAAATTCCTATGACAGACGAGATGATACAAAAAGTTGATACAATGCTTGATGTTGCGGAAAAAGCAATTTTAGGGCTTGAGATTGCAGAGTTTACAACATTAGAAAATCAGTCAGAAGTACAAAACTACACTATTGATATTGCTGAACAATTCAAAATTAACCACAAGGCAATTGATAATGAAATTCAAAAATATTCAAACGGTTGGGATATCTCAAGACTTGTAAAAATAGACAAAGATATTTTAAGAATTGCAATAACGGAACTTCTTTATACAAAGGGAGCTCCTGTAAAAGTTATCGTTGATGAAGCAGTAGAACTTGCAAAAAAATATTCAACGGAAGATTCCTCATCTTTTGTTAACGGTATTTTAGCAAAAGTAATTGTAGAAAACGGCTTAAAGGGGTAGGGGTAAATATAACAAAAATCATTCCCTCACCTGCCAGGAGAGGGTTATGGTGAAAGGATAAAATGTTCAACTTTTTCGACAAACTCAAAAGCACAATCTCAAAAACAGCGCAGAATCTTGTAGGGAATGTTGTTAATACTGTCTCTGAAGAAGAAGAGTTCTCGGAATTTGTACTTGATGATATGGAAGATATGCTTATAAGTGCAGATTTGGGAGTTGATTACGCATCAGAGCTTGTCGATAAGCTCAGAGGACAGAATAAAATTAAACCTTCTGAGGTAAAAGAGTTTTTACAGAACGAGTTTATAAAAATTCTTGAAACAACTGGTTCTTCAGAACTCAGTTATAAAGAAAACGAGTTGAATATTTATTTTATAACCGGCGTTAACGGTGCAGGCAAAACCACTTTAATCGGAAAGCTTGCTTATAAATTTAAACAGGAAGGAAAACGTGTTTTAATTGCTGCCGGGGATACTTTTAGAGCTGCTGCGGAAGAACAGGTTGATATCTGGTCAAGACGTTCAGGTGCAGATATTGTAAGAAGAGATAAAGCGGACCCCGCATCTGTTGTATATGAGGCAATTCAAAAGGGTAAAAACGAGAACTATAATGTAATTCTTGTTGATACTGCAGGAAGACTTCAAAACAAATTTAACTTAATGGAAGAACTTTCAAAAATAAAAAATGTCATAGATAAAAATGCAGCTCAATATTTAAGAGAAAGTATTTTGGTTATTGATGCAAACACAGGACAAAACGGATTACAGCAGGCAAAAGTTTTTAAAGAATGTGTTAATTTAACTTCTGTTGCACTCACAAAACTTGACGGTTCGGCAAAAGGCGCAATTGTTCTTGCAATCGCTAAAGAACTTGGACTTCCGGTTAAACTCGTCGGTGTCGGCGAAAAAATGGAAGACCTTAAAGATTTTGACTCTAAAGAGTTTATAAACGCATTATTCGATTAGATATTCATTTCCTGAGCAAATTTTATTTTTACGTGTTTTGTACAAGATATGAAATGCGAATTTTATACATATAATACAAACCCCGTAAGATACCAAACCCCGAATTTTATGGCAAGACCGATAAAAGTTGATTGGAATAGTGAATCCGGAAAACTTATAGAAAAGTCTCTTATGGCTATGGCAGTAGCTTCCGCAGTAACCAAATTACCGCTTATGTCATTCGAAAATAAGTATTTTATAAAGATGGACAATGACGGAAATGTTATAAAAAAACCACTAGAAGCCTCAGATTTATTATCGACTCCCGAAGATATCTTTTCTGATTCTAAAGCTTGTCTTGAAGAGTTTTATCAAAAAACAAAAGACCCTGATATTTTGGAAAAGCACGCTCAATTATATAAAGACGCTTATAAAAACAGAGAATTATTAAAAGGCGGATATTCGGATTTAACTGAAGGTGAGATTGATGAAGCAATTATCGAAACTAATACAGTAGATGCTTTGAGCACTCTGGGCGAAGGAACTCTGGAAGCAGCATTCGGACTTGATTTAGTAGGGTTTAGAAACTTATGCGTTGATATAGCTTGTATGAAATATGATATTTCAAGACACAATCTTGAACTTTTGAAAAAGAAAATAAATCCATCAGGAACAGACGAATACAATAAATTGGAAGAAGAAATCAGAAAGAATAAAAGAAAAATTAACTCACTTTTAGAAAAAGAAAATTCTCTTAAAAGAAAAGAACTTTTAGAACAAATCAAGGCATTAAAGGGTAATAAAAGCAACATAAAAGAAATCAAGGAATTAAAAAAACAGATTCAGGATTTGTACAAAAACAGTGAGAATTCTTCTGAAATCACCGATTTAATGAAAGAAATAAACGAATTGCAAAGAAAAAAGAAGGAGTTAATCTGTCAGAAAATTAACCTTTCTCCACAGGAGATTATAAACAAAGTCTGGACAATCGCGGCAATTTCCCAAAGCAATTATTACAAGACTGGTGACGATTTTGTACCTAATGCTTCTGAAGGAATAGCACTGTATTACGAACTTATGGAAAAATATCAGGATTCTGCCGGAGATATCAGATTGAGCGAAGAAGAAATGGAAGAACTTAATGCATTTCGCAGTATTGACAAAAGAAAACTGAATAAAGATATCAAAGAACTTATAGAATTAATTCAACCTTCAACACCAGAAAACGAAAAATTGTGGAACAAAGCTATAGAAAAACGTCTTTATGAGCGAGCAAACATGTATTATAAAGAAGAATTTGCCAAATATCTTGACTTAACTAATTGTGAATATTTGAATGAATTGTTTGCTTCTGATGATAATTTTTGGAGTGTTTTTCCGGTTTTATTACAATCTATATATATCTATAATGTAGATGGTGAGGTAAGTTTAGATTACAGTTTTGATTTTTTAACCCACAATTATAATACAAGGCTTATGTATGAAGACCTAGGCATTGATTATATAAATTGGACAAGATATAATCCAAACTCTTACGTGTCCGCTTCTGCAACTATAAAAGAAGATGAAGTTAAAAATAAAGCAGTAAAAAATATGTGTTATGACATTGCATCTCTGTATAAAAATAAAAAAATCCCTCAAAAAGAGAAAAACAGAATTTTTAAAGCATTAAAAGAAATCGGTGTATCTGTTAACAAAAACGAAAACAAAGCATATATTAAAATTAACGGAAGAGACGTTCAATACTCTGACCTTGATTCAATTATGTCAATTATTAAAAGAGAATTTAATGCAAACAGTTTCTGGTCGGAAGAAAACGGAAACGAAAATATCGACAATGCCCGGGATATGGTTTATCATCATTTTATGCTTCAAAGAAAACAGGAAATTGATATTGCAAAAAAAATTAAAAATGAAGAGAATATAGATGTAAAAGTCCAAAAAGTCAATATGAACGATGTAAAATATGCACTTTGTTTAGGTAATCATTCTCATTGTTGCACGGCGCTCGGCAGCCAATCAAATGAATGGACTGCACCTTTATATGTATTGAACAAGTGTATAAGCGCAATAGAAGTAATTGCAAACGGGGAACCTGTCGGTAACACGATGATATATATGGCTAAAGTAAATGGCGAGTTGTCTCTCGTTCTTGATGACATAGAACTTCAAGCCAAATTCCAGAATAACGACAAAATTAAAAATATGATAATAAAATACGCTCAACAACTTTGTGAAGAAGTCGGTAAACCAAATATTCATATTTATGCGGGACCGGGACTGCATAAGGTTGATATGACAAAATATAAATATATTGAAAATGCGACTATGGAAATTATAGGGAAAACCATGGAAGATGGCGGAGTATATTTAGATTTTGACGGAGAACAGCACGATATTGGCGATATTGTGGAAAAAACTGATTTATATCAAATTATTTAATTTTTACGTTATAATAAATACAGAATAAAGCAGCCGGATAATCGCGCGGGGTAAATTAATACCTTGTGAGGAAAGTCCGTGCATCCAAGGACAGCTCGCCGGAGAAACTCCGGACGGCGTGAGCCGGTGGATCGGACCACAGAAAGGGGTAAACAATTCAGAATATTGCTGAGTTTGTAACCCAAAAGACTGCCGATGGATTATATGGTGGGCACCCCACCCTAACCCTCCCCATAAGGGGAGGGAATTCTCGCCCCTTACGGTGAGAGTCAGAGAGGGGTTAACTATTAATCACAGGCGATGGTGCAAAGGTGAGGTAAGAGCTCACCGGGTATACTGAGAAGTATATGCCAGGCAACCCCCGAGCGGATGCAAGATTGAATCAGGCGTTTGAGGTGTCCGCCAAGCCTGAAAAATCGCTAGAGATCAGGAGTAATCCTGATACCAGACAGATGATTATCGGGGTAAATAATTATCCCCTGTTAACAGAGCAAACAACCGGTTTGAAGTTAGCAGAAAAACAGAACACGGCTTATGAGCTGCTTTATTCTTTTTATTTATTTATATATCTTAAATATGTATAGGCATTAAAATCCAGCGAACCATACATAACCCTGATATAATCATCGTTATAGGGCTCAAATTTTACAAAATCAAGATTTTCATCTTCAAAATCGTTTTTTGTTTTGTGAGCCTTAACTTTTCCTTTAAAATAATGTGCCTGGTAGAATGAAAGGTACACCTCGCCATTTTCGTCTTTTTCACCAAATACATTATAATATCCGCTTTCCAAAACTTTTCCGTTAATTATAAAATCAACAGGAATATTTAAAAGCTGCCCGTCAAATTCACCTTTTTCTTTTAGAGCCTCTTGTGCAGAAATTTCGCTCATTGGTTCCAAACCCTTATGCAGACTTGTTCCGCCGCCACTGATTTTTTTTATTTTTTTCTTCTTTGCCTTTTCGTCTTTTTTCTTCTTTTTTTCGGTTAAAGTATTTATGGCATTTTCAAACTCTGCATCGGTAATCGGTTTCTGTCCGTCCCAGGCGTGTTCTATAAATGAATTATTTGTAGAAAAATCTTCCGCAAAAGCTGACGGAGATATTAACAGCAATAAAAATATAAATAATGCAGAAATTTTCTTCATATTTTAAATATAACTATTTTTATGCAAAAGTAAACCTTCAAAAATATGACATTAATTATTTCTTTTTTCGTATTCTCTAAACTCTTTGTATGAATATATTTCTATTTTTTTAAATTATATTATATAATAGTATTGTTATTAAATGAGAATGAGAAAATTTAATGATTGATTCTAACATTATATTGATAATCACCGCCATTGCAGTCGCAAGTGCAGCTATTTATGCACTGTATTCTATTATTTTATTTAAAGGGATTACCCGTAAAGGCGAAGATTTACAACTGACAACAAAAAATATATTAGATCAGGTAGATATTCTGTACAACAAAAAAGAGTATGCGCTGGTGGAACTTTTGGCTACAAAATATCTTGAAAGAGTCCCCGGACATCTTCAAGTCAGAAAATTTCTGGCTAAAGCTTATTTAGAAGATAAAAAATATAATCAAGCAGTAAAACACTGCAACATAATTCTTCAAGATCGTCCAAATGATATTGAAACACACCATGTACTCGGTAAGTGTTATGTTAAAAAGCGTTTTTTAAATAAAGCACTTACTGAATATAACATTGTTTATGAAAAAAAGAAAAGAGATAAAGAAGTTATTTTAACATTAGCAGAATTATATACACGTACGGACCAGCTGTATATGGCTGTAACAACATATAAAGAACTGGTAAGTCTGCTTGATAAACCTGCAGAAATTGCTGATTACCAATCTGTAATTGCTGAACTCTGCGAAGAAATGCGTGATTACCCAAATGCTTTTGAAGCATATAAAGCCAGACTTGAAATATATCCAAAAGATGTAGAAACCAATAAAAAACTTGCAGAGCTATATATTACAATAGGGAACTCACCAATGGCTATTGAAACACTATTGCTTATGCTAAGTTTTGTAACAGAACCTAAAATGTTGCTATGGATATTTGAAACACTCGTTAATTTATATGAGCAAACAGAAGATTATGAAAAAGCCATTGCTTATGCAGAAAAACTTCTCGACACACCTGGTTCCGACAAGTTTAATGTACGTGACAGAATTGCGCACTTTAATTTGATGCTTGGCAGAATAACTGACGGAATTATGATTCTTGAAGATTTGGCAATGATGTCCCAAAATGCATTTGATATTACTATAAAACTTGCTCAGGCATACCTTGACTGCGAAGAATACCAAAAGGCTCTTGATAAGTATATAATACTTCTCGATAAAGCAACACCAAAGGAAGCTAAACAGATAAACGCATACATTGGTGATTTATATATACAGTGGTCTCTGCCTGCAGCCAATGCCAAAGATTATCCAAAAGCAACAGAGCTACTCGATTTAGCAACGCAGTACAGCCCTGTAAATCCGGAAATATACTATCATTTTGCATATAATCATTTTGAACAGAAAAATTACACCAGCGTTGTAGAATTTATTACCAAAGCAATGAATTACGACAAAGACAACTTGTATATCGTAAAAAACCTGTTATTATTATCACAAGCTCAGCATGAACTTGGCAATTTCTTTGAAGAAAAGAAAGCTTTGTCAGATTTATTAAATATTGATCCAAAAAATGCAGAAGGTTTATACCGTCTTGGGCTTATGTATGTTGCGCACCATGATGTCAAGAACGCAGAAGAATCTTTTGAAAAAGCAATAACATATGATCCGGATTTAATTCCGGCAAAATACAACCTTGCACTGATTTGCGAAGGCAATAACCGGGATCGTGCAAAAGAATTGTATATGGAAATACTGGAACAGGATCCTAATTTCATTGAAGCAAAGACGGCCCTTGCTGACATCACAAACGGCGGTTAATCAAATATCTTCAGGAATATATATAACTGTA
>CACWIL010000018.1 GCA_902760905.1 uncultured bacterium | reverse complement strand
CGAAAAAGAAAAAATGCCTTGTCTTTTTCATTCACAGGTGAATTTAACTCCTGCCGGCAATCTGGCAAAAGATATTAACAAATTTTCAGACCCGAGAGTAATATATAAAACAGCAAAAAGATACCCGAAAGTTCCTTTTGTAATGGCACACATGGGTGCCGGCTGGAATGAAGCACACGATTTGGCTATAGATATTCTTGTACTGTCAGTTAAGAATAAAGATGCAAACCTTTATGCCGATATATCCTGGGTTGATATTGGTATGGAAGGAGAAAGACACCTAAGCAAAGAGCATATCTTAAAAGCAATTAAACGATTAAAAGGTATCGGAGAAAAAGACTGGAATTTTGGGGATCAGTCATTCAGGCTTATGTTTGGAACAGATTCACCGCTTGCAAGATTTAAACCTGATGAAAAACCTGAAGCTGTCAAAAACTATGCTAATTTTGTGCAAGATATAAAAAATGCTATAAAAAATGATTCTGTTTTAGGAAAAGATTCTAAAAAGATAATAAAAGATTTGTTCTATAACAACGCAAAAAAACTATATCTCTCGCATAAATTTTAAGATTTTTATGCAATAATTAAACTATGGTAAGAGAATTTGATTTTTATATAGTACCGACTCCGATAGGAAATATATCAGATATTACACTCCGAGCAATAGAGATTCTTAAGAGTGTTGATTTTATTGCCTGTGAAGATACCAGAACAACTCAAAAAATTCTTAATCATTATGACATAAGAACAAAAAGCATTTCTTACCACAAGTATAATGAGCGTGAACGAGTTGATTTTTTCCTGTCAGAACTAAAATCAGGGAAAAAAATTGCGCTTGTTTCTGATGCGGGAACTCCAATGATTTGTGATCCCGGCGGAATAATTACTGAAGAACTTCTGAAAAATGGTTTTTCCGTAACATCGCTACCCGGAGCTTGTGCTGTTACAACGTTTTTATCGCAAATACCGAGAGAAAATGAAGAATTCACTTTTGTCGGATTTATCCCGAGAAGCGAAGGACAAATAAAAAATTTAGTACAAAAATATTATGCAAATAATCTTGTTTTTTATGATTCACCGGAAAGAATCCTAAAAACACTTGAAGTTATTAAATCCGTAAGAGGAGAGGTTAAAATTGCACTCGGAAGAGAACTATCCAAGCTGTTTGAAGAAATAAAAAACGGACAAATTACAGAAATTTTGGAACACTTTAAAGACGGAATAAAAGGTGAAATCGTCTGTATGATTTATCCTGATGAAAACGCTGAAGACAGGGAACTTGATTACAAAATTAAAGAGCTGAAAAATAAGGGATACAAAGATAAAGATATATCCGTTATTCTTTCAACTCTATTTAATCTGAATAAAAACGAAATTTATAAAAGAAGTATTGAGTTATAACCCCATATTTTTACATAAATCAAAAAATGCTTCTTTTACTGATTTTTTTCCGGAACCCAAACTGTTTATAACATCATCTGCAACAGATTTAAATTTATTCATTGGTTGCACAAGAGCGTGTTCCGTTTGTTCAGGTTTCAGGATTTCATGCAACTCAAATAATTCTGATAAATTTATTTTTTTTGTGGTTTCTTTAAATTCACTATCACGAAGCGCCATATCAAGATATGCACGCATTGAAGCATCATAAGCAGCTCTTTCTTCATACTTTGTCATTCCCATTCTTGACATTGAATATGCGTTGTTACTATACTCTAGTGTTCTTGCGATTTTTGCCGCTTTTTGAAGTCCGTATAAAACTTCTTTTTTACCCTGAAAATTTAATGCATTAATTTTTAAATCCATTTTTAAACTCCGATAAAATTTATACCAATTATATTGTTTATAACCTGCTAAAAAAAATTTTTGCTATTTTTTTTACAAAGTTTTACATTTAATTGTGCTACAATAATATTATTATCAGGAGGAAATTAAGATGGCAAAAGTTATAACAATCGGAAGTGCTACTGTAGATGTATTTGTAGAATGTGATGAGGCTAATATAGTATCCGTTTGTACTAAAGATCACAACAGAGATTTTATGAGTTATCCTTACGGATCCAAAATTGATATTTCAGAATTTTCATCACGAGTCGGAGGCGGCGGCGTTAACACTGCCTGCAACTTTGCAAATTTAGGTTTTGATACTTCTGCCATCTTTAAGATTGGTGAAGACATATATTCAGAAGGTATATTACATTTCTTTAAAAAGCATAAAGTTAATTTAAAACATATTATACAAAGAAAAGATACTTCTACAGGTTTTTCTATCATACTTGTAAGCTTCCAGGGTGACAGAACTGTTCTTGCCCACCGTGGTGCTAACGCTGAAATCAGAGAAGATGAAATTGATTTTGACGCAGTAAAAGATTCTGATTTTATTTATGTAGCCCCGCTTAACGGCGAATCAAACGCAGTAATTGAACCGCTTGTTGATTATGCGCATAAACACGATCTTGCAATTTGCTTTAATGCCGGAACAACAAGTCTTAAAAAAGGACGTAAACACCTTGATAAAATCCTCAGATATGCTCACGTTGTTGTTATGAATAAAGAAGAAGCCATTATGGCAACAGGAATACAGGTAAGACCTGATACCAAAACTGAAAGATTCTCTCACGAGCTTGTACATCCTGACATAAAAGCAATGCTCAGAGAATTGAAAGTACAGGAATATCAGGTTATTGTTATAACCGACGGAAACAAAGGAGCTTACGCGTGGGATGGCAAAAAATATTATTTCTGCCCGACATTCCCATCTGATGTTGTTTCAACACTTGGTGCAGGTGATGCATTTGCTTCAACCTTCTGCGGAGCTTTAAAACGTACCGAGATAAATGTAGGTTTATCACTTATGTACGGTTCTGTTAACTCTGCAAGCGTTGTATCAGAATTTGGCGCAACAGACGGACTTCTGACATTTGAAGAAATAGAAGAAATACTGAAAGAAAACCCTGATTTTACCTATCTTGAATGCTAGGGACAAAATTCAGAAAAGATATTTTATACGGTTTTTTCCCACAAATCACTCAGAATCTTAAATTCTTTTGCTATTTCAGGATTTTCAAGTATTTCTGCAATCGCATCTTTGTTGACACTTGTCAGTTTATATCCGAATACTTCGGTACCGTCACCGCCAACTTTATGCGAAAGTTCATGAAGTGCCGTTTCTAACACATCTGAAAAACGACCTGTATTTATATAATTTCTGTCAATCCAAAAACCTTTCTGAACACCGTTATCAATAATCGCTTCTGCTAAAGCATTATCATACCTGGTGATTGAATTTTCTGCTGTACTCTTAGCGTTAAAAAGATGAATATGCGCATCCAGTTCTTCAGAAGAAAAATGTTCTTTTGTAAGAGATTGAAGTCTGTTTAATGCCATCTTAAGTATTTTAATTTTCTTTTCTTCAGATTCCGTAGGTTCTAAAGGTACATGCTGTCTTGCTTTTAAAATCATATTTTTCATACTGCGCATACCAATATTTTCGTATGCAGGCGAAAATAATTTATATCCGTTTGATTCAAGCTGACTTTCTAATTCTCTGTTTGAAGGGAAACAACGGGCAACGCATTTATCAGGAAAACGAATTGCCCCTGTTTCACCATTTTTTATTGCAGTTTTTATATTATCCAGCGCGTTTTCATGAATTTTACCAAGAGGTGTAAGGCTATAAGAATTATTTTCTAATACTTTTATTATCTGCTTAGATTCACCAAGAGTAGCTGACTCGACAAGCCATTTTGCTATATCGTAAAAACTTGAAAAATTAATTGTTCCTCTGTCTCGTGACATATCATAAACATTTTCCGGAATTTTACGTTTAATAAATATTATTGCGTCTTCCAATCCGTCATATTTACCATCATATTCAAATCTTTGACCTGAAATATATATTCCGCCCTTTTGTCCTGACGGTAAAAGTTTTATCCCAAACAATTCATTTTCAAAATCAGGTGTTTTAAAATGTTCATTTGAAGAATGATAGAAACGATTAATTGATTTTCTCAGCGTTTCCATGAGATTTTGATTTGAAGTTTCAAATTCTATAAAATTACCGTCAAATTCAGGTACCGGCTCAATTCTATAATGCATTAAATCGGATTCCATTCTTTTATCTGCTTTAATTGAACATTTGACTTCCCAATTCCCCGCTCCGATTCTTACTTGAGAAGCTTCATTCTGTTTAAGCAATTTGAGAGTTGCCATTTTTAACCCTTCACCGTAATTGCCTGCTGCTTGGTCTATATTGTGGCTTGTTGATTCACCCATAATAACTGCATGTTTAAAATCATAGGTAGATTTTCCTTCTATTCTTACTTTAAATTTACCCTCACCAAGAGGTAAAAATTTTAACCTTACTCCGTCTAATGTCTGCCCGTGTCCGTCAAAAAAGTTTTGGAGCAAATCTCTTGCTACTTTATCGTCATTCCAGACAACAGAATTTCCATATGCTTCAGAAATATTTGACTGAAACTCAAAAGGTTTATCAATAGCTCTTAAGTTTGGTCGTCTAATTTTCATCTCACCTGCCGGAAGTTCAAAATCGAAGCTTCCATCAGGCTTAATTGCAGGAATTTCGATAGCTTTTATTCCTGCTCTGTTTTGAGTTCCTGTTTTTATGCTTTCATAAGTTTCTGTATATTCTTCAGGTTTGAACATAGGAGGCTTTTGTACAAGATACGGATTCATAGGATCATAGTTCAATTTTGCTTCTGCAAGTTCTTTTTCTATTCTTTCTTGTGCTGCATTGTCAACTTTTATACCGGATTTTGCAGATATAACATCCTGTAATTCCTTTTCTGATACCTTAACTTTTCTTTCTAAGCTTGTAATTTTCTTTTGTGCTGTTGCATATTCTCCGTTTAAAGTTTCAAGTTCTATTTTTACAGAAGTAAGTTGTTCTTTTAGTGTGTTTATTTGCCTTTGTTGACTTCTGTTTGCCAAATCTGCAGACGCGTTTTTCATTTCCTGCTGAAAACTTTCTTTGCTCAACTCTTTAACTTGTGTATCAAGTTCACTTACTTTAGTTTCAGAAGTTTTTAATTGTTCCGATAAATTTTGGATTGATTTTGCCTGTGTACTGGAGAGCTGCTGTTCTTGAGAAAGTGAGTCCTCCAGACATTTAACTTTGGATTTGGATGCTTCTAATTGTCCTGTCAGTTTTTCAATAGAACCGGCTTGTTTTTGAGTTAATGATTTTTCAGCAGCAAGTGACATATTGAGTTTTTCAGTTTTACAGGCTGTTCCCGTCAATTCTGCTGATAATCTTTCAACGTTATTTTTCAGCAATTTAATATTCTTATACTGACGCTTAAATATTAAACCTGCTGCTATTAATCCGGATGCAAAAATTGTACCACCAAGTCCCAAAAGCTGCGATTCAGTTAATCCGGTAATTGAATCTTCCCTGCTTTTATTTCCTGATATTACCGACGAAAGCTCTTCTGAGTGATTCTGTGACAATTTTTTTTTAGATGAAAAGTCATTACCACTATGTGAATATATTGAATGTATAGCATTAGCTGACATCGTATTCTTATCCCCGTATCTTTATCCCTTACATATATAAAGAAAAACACTTTATCCCAATTGCCTGGTTATTGAATGGTTTTTACAAAAATTTACAAATATTGGCAATTTAAAGCTATTAAAAATGACTTGACAATATAAAAATAGCAGGATACTATGATAACGTCCTTTTTAAGAAAGGAGTAAGTTTAACTTATGTATCAGCAGTTATCGCCAAATATGCTCAAAACTTTTAATGAATGTCCGCGCAAATTCGATTTTCGTTATTTGCAGGATATTCAGATGCCTGTAAATGATGAAATATTTGAGTTTGGTAAAAATATTCATGCCCTTGCTTCATATTATCTCAGGGGCGAAAACATTGATAAAATGGAAAAATCTCTTTCTAAAAAAGAAGCTGAAGTATGGAACTATCTGAAGGCATGTAAATATTTCGGATACAACGTAATTAATACTGAATATAATCTTGCGGTAAAAATAGGAAAACACTTCTTTGGCGGAAGGCTTGACGCACTGGTCAAAAATGCCGGTGAATATTATATTCTTGACTACAAAACCGGTTCTGCACCGAAAAATCCAAAATTTGATTATCAAACAATGATTTACATTCTATGTGTTAAAGAATTTTTTAAAACAAACAACATTACTTTTGTTTACCTTGATCTAAAAAACAGGGAAGAAGTCTGTATTCCTTTTTCAAGAGAACTTGAAGATGATTACAAAAACAGATTGATTGAAGTTTCAAGAAAAATAGACAATTACGAATCCGCTCCAAAAAAGCCGGAATGTAATAAAAAAGATAATGAAACTTCCACTTTTCCTTGTGAATATTCAATTATTTGTTACTAAATTTAATTCCAAGTTCCTGAAGTCTTGTAAGAATAGCTTTTGAAACATTCGGAAGCTCTATTTCTTTTGTGTGAAAATTTGCAGGTATATGAAACTCGTTTGTTATGTCTTGTACCTGATTATATAAATACTTACAGTTTTCATTCTTTGCTGCATTTATCGTTATCCCTGCGCCGAAATTAGTTGATAATATACTGTTGACTTTCATTTCTGTGTCCTTTTGCAATAATTGTATTTTATACACTTATAATTTACAATAAAGGTTTCTGAAAATCAATAGATGGACATGCACAATTAAAAATAAATACACGCTAATATATAAAAGGATAAAACCATTATACTCTTAATCTGCCCAAAGCAACTGCAGTATCAAGCATTTCTCCGTTTGTTGTTACTATTCTGGCTAAACTTTCGTAATTTCTTTGAGTGCTTATTGTATTAATCATTTCTTTAATAACATTACAGTTAGAAAGTTCAAGCATTCCCTGCTGAATAACAAACTTTTCAGAACGAAGCTCGGGATTTTCTTCCGGAGTTTTGGGTATAAACCTTGTATCGCTGATTTCAAACAAATCGTCTTTGTTGGCAAAATCCCATACACCGATTGTCTGCATCGGTACTTTTTGCATACCGGCATTCATTTCTATTGTACCCTTTTCGCCTATAATAAACTGTACTTTATCTCTGACTAAATCAGGGTCTAAATCTTCAGGTATCATACGTATTCTTCTGTTATTGATATCAAGAACGTATTCACCCTGTTTTGTTACAAGGTAATCCTGATCGTTTCTTGTGAAAGAACCGTTTCTTGTATAATATGTTTTTCCGTCTACATCCTGTATCTTGAAAAATCCGTCACCTTCTATAGCAACATCGAACGGATTATCAGTCTGATTCAGCGCTCCCTGAGAAAAATCATGGGTATATTCATAAGCAGAGCTGCCAACACTTAAATTACCCAAATATCTTGTTGTATCATTTCTCAAAACAGATTCAGACTGAGTATAAATAGCCGAATCCATTAAATCCTGAAATTTAAGAGAACCTTTTTTATATCCTATTGTATTAACGTTAGCAAGGTTGTTTGCAGTATTATCGTTCATATCCATAAGAGCAAGCATACCGTTTGCACAAGACTCTAATCCTCTCAGTATCATAATTTAGCTCCTTCCGTCATTTTTATTTTATCATAGCGGGCAAGCACACTCTTTACATAATTTTGAGTTTCCTGATAAGGAGGGATACCGCCGTATTTTTTAACTGCATTCGGACCTGCATTATAAGCAGCAAGCGCAAGTGATTTGTTATTATCAAACCTGTCCATCAAACCTTTAAGGTACTTAGTTCCGCCCTGAATATTCTGCTCGGGGTCATAAGCATTAGTTACACCTAAACCTTGAGCTGTACCTGGCATAAGCTGCATTAAACCCATTGCTCCGCATTTTGAGGTTGCGTTCGGATTAAAGCCGGATTCCTGGTTTATAACCGCTTTTACAAAATCCACATCAAGTCCTGCCTGCTCGGAATATTTGTTTATAAGTTCATTTATTTCACTTCTGGAGGTTGTTTCAGGATTTTTTTTATTTTCCATCGTTGTGTCGAGGATTTTTTGAAAGTTTTCTGAAGGCTTCTCTTGAACGCCAAAGGACAGCAATGACTGAAATTGATTCTCTATCGCCTGTATTCTGTATAACGTCGCATCTAAACCTGTAACGTTCATATTAAA
Organism: uncultured bacterium; assembly: GCA_902760905.1. Classification (GTDB taxonomy): domain Bacteria; phylum Cyanobacteriota; class Vampirovibrionia; order Gastranaerophilales; family Gastranaerophilaceae; genus CAG-196. Next base: position 6,029 of record CACWIL010000018.1, on the reverse strand, counting down.
ATATCCTCACTCACCATTCTTATAATCAGGGTTTTTACATATACCCCTACTTACCACAGGAGGAATATTTTATAATATCCTCCAAATATACTATAAGCCGTATTTTATCTATTTACATCAATCATTAGATTAATTTTATACAAAGAAAATAGACCAAAAGATTTATGGATTTATGTAACGATTTGTAAAGTTGTTTTTTATTTTTATCAATTATCTTATTTTTAAAAACTTTACATAAATATAAGGGGATTATTACAAAGTTAAAAGCGAGAAAAGGAGATATTTATGAGTGGGATTAATACAACATCTTTGAATATTGAAAATAAGGAGGGTTTGTTTTTTGTTGGACAAAAATACTCAGAGGTATCGGATGAAAGGTTGAAATCTGTTTTTGAAGATTTAGATTTAGATGGAAATAAAGAATTATCAAAAGAAGAATTGGAGGCTTTTGAAAATTATTTAAAACTTAAAGATGAAAACTATGCAAAACGTCAAAAGTTAGATGAAATTAAGAAAAAATCAAACACTCCTTTATTTGCAGGCGGTATTTCAGGCTTGATTGGCGGGATTGCAGGTGCTGTAAGCGTGAATGGAATGATGAAGGGCATCTATAATCTAACGAAGGGTTCTTCTAATTGGTTTAATAAAAGTTTTTTTAAAGAAGTTGTAACAAATCATTATGCAACATTCAGTTCAAAAAATTCTGTTGAAGGGGATTTTCTGTATAGCACAAGGGAAATTGTCGGAACACCTTTAAAAAACGGTCTTTTGATTGCAGGAGGAATCCTTGCTGCAGGTTTAGCAGGATATGGAATCTATAAGTATTTTTCAAATAAGTCGTTTGTAAATGACAGTAAACTTGAAGCCAAAAAGCTTCTGTCAGAACTTGATAAAGATGATGCCAATATTCAAAAATTAGATGAACAATACAAGCATATTAATATTCAAGAAGAAACTTTACAGAGATTAAATAAACAAAAAACAGATAACTATACTATGGACGATGCATTAAAAACTATCGGAGCGGTTAATCTGCTATTTATGATGATGGATGATGATATAAAAAGACAAAAAGCAAAAGAAAATGAAAATATGAATTATTATAATAACCGTAAAGATAATGATTATAACAATGATTATCAGGGAAATCGTTGTAATGAAGACGCTCAAGGTAACAGATGCAACTATGATACCAACAATTGTGAAGAAAAAGTTTCAGATTATTGGAAATCTCCTGAGGGCTAAGCTTTTTTTCTGAAAGCAAACAGTTTGAATGCAATGTATGTAAAAACTGCTGCAGTAAAATTTGAGATAAGCTGAGCAATATATACATTCAGATGCAAATACTGAACAGTGAACTCCAGCAGTCCTGCATTAATAAGGTAGCTGAAAAACCACGTTACACAGCATTTTAAGTATTCTTTGTACCAGACTCCTTTGCTTTCAAAAACAAAAGTTCTCTGCATTGTAAATGATATTGCAGATGACAGAAACCAGGCAAGTGCAAGTGCAACTTGGTAAATCTTATCCCCCATAAGCAGACAGATAAGTGCATAAATCAGATAGCAAACACCGGCATTAAAGCTTCCTACAAACAGGTATCTTATTTTGTCGTCCAACGAAAACCAAAAATTTTTAATCTTTTCCATAAATATATAATACTATAGAAATAAATTTAATAAGGAAATTATATACTATTTTTCAGTAATATTGTTATAATCCTGTCATTCTGAGGGAAATAGCTATTTATTCCCGAAGAATCTCTTTAAAATAAAAGTTATAGCGATTCTTCACCCCCAAATTATTATTGGGTTCAGAATAACAATATTTTACTGTAACATTGTATATAGTTACTTAATATTAAATCTTCTAAAAAATTTTTTTTGCTAATAATTATATTCAGGTATTACAAATTGTTCGTTGTTTGCATCTTTTTCAACAAACTTCAGATAATAATTCAGAGCTGTTTCTTTAGAATTTTCATAGAACTCATCTGATATTAACTTTTTATGCAACTCTGTTCTTTCGCCTGAATAATTCCCCAAAACTTGTGAGAACCTCTGAATATTTTTCAGATCTTCTCCGCCTGAGTATGCTTTTGTTTTTGCATCAGTTCCCGATGGTCTGATTTCAACGTATTTATCAGTGAACTTCAGATAAGTTCCGTCACCTACAAATTTTACATCAACAAGGTTGTCAAAATTAAGTTCAGGAAAAGCATCATTCAAAACTTCTTTAACTTTATCAACTCCGAACAAGCCCTCTCTGATTCCGATTGCAAGTGAAAGATAGAACAAGTCATTTTTTGTCCTTTGTTTTTCGCCTTCTGTTTTTGCCTGTTTAAGTTTTTCAATATCAGGTTCGGATTCATTATAATATGCAATATCTTCTCTTACATCAAATTTTGCAATAATATTGTTTTCTTCAAATATCTCTATTAAATATTCTGACAGAGTTTTGTTTTCTTCTTCCAGTTTTGCTCCAAGACAAGATGCAACAATAATAGCTTCCGTTGCACTTTTTTCTCTCATAGCAATTGCTTTTCTGCCGGACAGAGATTCAATCAAATCTTCAGAGCCCATAATCATTCCGCCTGATTCTTCACCGCCAAATATCATTCTCGGCTGGACTCCAAGATTAACAGAGTTTCCGAAAACATCATCAACAACTACTTCTTTTTCAGGATTATTTTTGATTTGAAGCTCGACTTTTTTCATTATATTAGCAATTTCTTTAAATCCTACCGGTACATTAACAACCTTTATTCCGTTTTTAGCAGCCCATTCATCCCAAGAGAGAGCAGAAGCGGTCGTTTTAATCATAAATCTTGGATGGTTTTTGAATTTACCCTCGTGTTTAAGCTGTTTTACACGATAATTCATGAGCATTAAAAACGCCTGATTAGCAGTGTAAACAGTTAATACTCTGTTCTCATCAAGCACTATATATGATATACCAAACTCGTCAAGAGTAGGTTCGTTACCGCTTGCCTCAATCTGACAAACAGTAAGTCTGTCGTGGTCAGGGTCTGTTATAAGAACAATAGTTCCAAATGGCATATCCTTCAAAACTTCTTCATAATGCATACTTTCTATTACAGGAAAATATTTTACATATTTACCACTTCCGTCAGGGCGTTTAGCCAAAACCGTTGCATCAACAGAGTAATCATAAAAAGTTTTATTTCCTTTTGGATCAGTATCATACTTACCGATTGAATGGAAAAACGGGTCTTCTTCAGTATTATTCCAGACGTATTTATCCTGAATACCGAGTTTTTCTAGTACCCTGCTCAATGTTCTGTATGCACAGCCGCCAACGGATTCAATAAATAATTTACCTCCCATTTTTCTGACAGCATCAAGGTTTTGCGCAACTCCGGATTTTAAGTATTCAACATACAAATCCACACCGTCATTGAGTTTTTCCATAATACTTTCATCAATTAGAGGGTCATTTTTTGGAGCTATATTGATTACATAAGTTCCGTATTTTTCAGTTATATCAAAAATTTCCTGAATTTTGTTTACAAACTCCAGAGATTCTTCCGGAAGATATTGACTTCCCTGAGAGTTCAGATCTTTAGTAGCAGTTTTAACCGATATCCCGTGGCTTGAAGTTATGTACTCTCCGCCTAGTAAATCAAGTTTGAATGCCAGAAATGATGCAAGCCAGATAGGAATGGTTTTTCTGTCCTTCGGAGTTAAAGTTTTTATTCCCTGAGCTGCCTGTATTCTTGCGATTGCATCTAAGTATAACTCAGAATTATAACGGACTTCACTTCCTACCAGCTTTCTGATTTCCTGTCCTTCATATTTTTCACGTGCAACAAGAGCTTTAGCTAATGTTGCCAAAACTATACCTACAAGGTTAATCGGAAACCTTGTATCCTGAGGGTAAATAATATTCTGAGGACCTCTGATACCTGCAGTTGAAACTTTTGCCTCTTTAGAATAATTTGCAAACCATTCTTTCAGATTTAAACCTTCCGGATTGCTTTCAGAGTGCGGATAAAGATGTTCACGCTTCAGCGTAAAAGTAAATCCGTTTTCGTTATCAAAATTCATTAAATCCAAGTCTTTTATATAATCAGGTGTTTTTTCAAAAACACTGTAAAACAACTCTTTTTCTAACTCACAGCTCGGCTCTCTTTTCATACAAACTCTCCTAAATAATCTTTCTTTGCTTTAAATTATAGCATAAAATAAATAAATGAGTTGTGATTTATATATATTTTGCCTTATGCGGCAATTCCGTTTTTAAGTTCTTTGAGTTCCAGTTCTTTTTGTAGAAGATCATCCTTCATTTTTTGTTCAGCTTTTGATTTTTTCTGATGCATTATATATTTGAATGTTCCAAACCCGATACCTAATGAGGCAATGAGTATTGCAGCACCACCCGAAAGGCTTTTTGCAGGTGATTTAAGTCTTTTACCGGACATGAAAGCATTAGCCAAAAATACTCCGACTACACTACTTGCAGTTGCGGTACCATAAAAAGGCAAATTTTCATCACAGTCAGGATAACGTCCGGTTTCCTTACGATATTGTATCAGGACTCTTAACTCAAAAATCTCTCTTTCCAGTTGTTTGATTTTTTCTTCTTTTTGTTTTTGATTTTCTGACATAACAATTTCTTTAGTATTGTTCTGAGTTTTAATACTGTCTTGTTTTTGTTGCAATTTACCAATTGTAACATTATTTTTAATGTTATTTACCATAAAATATTCCCATATAACTTATAATCCCTTGTATATTTAAAGTTATATTTAATTCAAAAATTGCTTTTTGCATTACAAATATTTACAAACAGTTATATTTAACCCTATTTACCACTAACTCTCCAGCATAAATGTAACAGGCCCGTCGTTTATCAATGACACCTCCATCATAGCACCAAAAACACCCGTTCCTGTCGTTATTCCGTATGATTGAACCTGAGATACAAAATATTCATAAAGTTCATTGGCAATCTGAGGCGGGGCAGATTTATCAAAACTCGGTCTTGTACCTTTTTTACAATCGCCGCAGAGAGTAAATTGCGACACAATAAGCATCTCACCTTTTACGTCAATAAGCGAAAGATTCATTTTGTCATTGTCATCAGGAAATATTCTTAAATTAACAGCTTTTCTTGCCAGTTTTTCAACCTGCTCTTTTGTATCCCCTTTTTCAATCCCTACAAGTGCAAGAATACCTTGTTGTATAGAAGAAACATTCTTTCCTTCGATATCCACCCCTGCATTTTTTACTCTTTGTATTAAAACTTTCATTATATTTCACCCGATATTCTGTCTAATTCATCCGACACTGCTTTGATTTTGATTTCTGCAGTATTTACGTACTCTGTTATTTTATTAATCAGGCTTGTTACTGATTCAAGCGTAAATTCCCTTGTCATCTTCATTTCATAATCAAGATTAATACGTTCTGCAGTCATAATAAAATCAAAGAGCTTATTCTTTTCTCCAAAATCGTAACTTAGTGCAGTATATCCAGTTACCAGTTTTTTAAAGCTTACTAAAATTTCCTGTGTAATATTTCTGTAACGCTTAATATCATTATTGATATTTTTTGCAATTTTTCTGATTTCTTCGATAATTAAACCGGCGGGAGTAAGACTTTCTTTGATTTTGAATAGCCTGTCTTTGATATTTTGAATATCATATTTAAAATCAGCGTGCAATTCTCTGTTTTCAATTTTTTCAGAATCTTTAAGCGCATCTTCAAGAGCCAGATTCTTAAACCCGTCAATCTGAGCACCGACAAGAGAAGTATTAATGTACTCTCTGTCCGGGAAATTTAAAGTATATTCGTGTAACGGCTGAATAAATGCAGCATAAACAGATTCTGTCGGTATCATATCACCGTTAATTCCTTTTACATAATATAAAGCAGAGTTAAGTGCGTGTATTCTTTCTAATGCCTTCCGCTTTCTTATCTCAGGGTCATCATAATTACCAAGTGACAGACAAAAACTCTCAAAATCTTTTGCAGTTATTTCCCAATTTTTTGTCTCTTCATTAAATT
>CACWIL010000017.1 GCA_902760905.1 uncultured bacterium | reverse complement strand
GGTTACAACATCAGTAGGAGCACTTCCGAGAACAAGGTCGCGTTTTTTGTCAAAGTATTCTACACACTCTGTTTTATTTGCTTTTCTTAAAAACGTTTCGGCTTTTTTAATGCTTTCTTCAAAAGCTTGTTTTTCTTCTTTATTCAAATGTGGAGCAAGGAGTTCGACAATTTCATGGTAGGCTCCTTTTTGTGTTTTTCCGTCACCTACAAGTGAGTTTATAATTCTTGTTCCGTTTTCTTCAATGTTTGTTCGTTCAGACATCAAAGAATCTTCTGCCCAGAACGTGCATGTATCTTTGAATTTCATCTCGTTATCAATTTTTTTACCTTTTATTCTTCCTACAATTGTGTTTTTTGCCTGCACAATTTTTTCTGTTACGTCTTTTTCCAGATTTTCCATCAATTTTTCCTGATGGTTGAGCCTGTCCTTAACATTTGAGGAACTGAAGTATTCCTGTAAATTATCTATTTCCCTGAGTTTTTGTTCAAATATAATTTTATCTTCTGCAGACAGCCTTCCTTTATATTGCTGCATAATATCATCAAGTGTGTTCATTTGTTTTGAAACGCTGTTATATTTTCCGTAAACAGTTTGTCTGCTGATTTTGTCAAAACCTTTTGTGATTTTTTGGTGGATGTTTTTTGTAAATGAAGTTTTGTTGCATAACTTTTGGAAAAGTTCGTCTTTTATTGAGTTTCCGTTATTAAGAATCTGAATGGTGTTTGTTAAACCGTTTAATGTTTTTTCTTTAACTTTGTTCCACGCTCCCCAAAGTGAGTTATCAACTTTTGCTTTGTTTGCTGCTTTTGTTGATTTGGTTTTTAATTTATTAACCAATGATGATGAAAATTTTGGGTTAAGTAATGCAACTATAGCGCTCAGAACCAATACGGTACTACCTACACGAATTGCGGTTTTATGAGATTTTTTCTTCTCTTCGTTTTGTGATTCAGGTACAAAGGTATCAACCGTATTATTAACGATGTTTTCAACCTTATCAATAGGCTTTGTAACAATGTTTAAACCGCCTTGTTCATTCGCTCTAAAAGAACAAGGAGAATAGTTACGGTAAAAGTTTGTATTATTTATGCCCGACATAATAATAGAACCTGCTTATATTAAACCTTCCATATATATAAAGTATAATATTGCAGTAAATTTGCCAATAATTTTATTTTTGTAAAGACATGTTACAGAAAATTTTATTTTTCTGTGATAGTTCCGTCAGAGGCTTTAAAATAAATTTTTTCTACTGTGCCGTTATCGGTGTATAAAGTTATTCTTTTGCAATCATCATATTCTGAAACGGATTTGTATGGTATTGTGTCAATTCCTTTATAGGAGTACTTTTCATTTTTAACGTCATCATAAATCAATCGCCCTTTGCGATCATATATATTGTTACTGTCATTTCTTTCCGGATCAATCTGGCTTGATTCCCATATTAGTAATACACCGTTTTCATTATATTGTTGATAGGATTGCTCTATGATTTTTTTTGAATTTATATTTGTACTATCGGAATGGTATTCATTATAATACTCACTTTCTTTCAGCTTTCCGTCACTCCAGTATGTCTTTTTAACAATAAGTTTTTCATCAGGATTTGGAGTATTGTAATCTGTTTTAATAATTTTTGAACCATCTGAAAATTCGGTTGTTGTTATAAAGTTTCCCATTGCGTCTTTTTCTGTTTTAACCGTTGTTCTTTTCCCGTCACGAGTTATAGAAATCTTATATCCTAAACTGTCTATTTCCCGACTGCCATCAGGATAGATTTTTTCTGACCAGTCAGGTTCATTTGTGGTTACATTGTCATATTTTGGGAAGAAATGATGATATGTTTTAACTTTATTGTTATTATTTTTGATATTATCATTGTTATTTGTTGTTATTTCAATGGTATCTGCATTATTTTTATTTTTATTGGTTGAGCATGCTGTTAAAGAGAGCAAAGATGTTGCCATTAATGCATAACCGGCATTGCGTAGCGTCTTTTTTAATGTTGCATTATTGTAGTTGCGATAATGATTTGTGAAATAAGGATTAATTTTTAGATTCATAGTTAAACTCCGATAGTATAATATAAAAAACCCCTAAAAAATTTTTTTGCTATTGATATTATAAATATATTATAAATAAACTGTAAAGCATGTAAAAATCGCCGGCCAATTTTATTGCCGGCGACTTTGGTAAATCTCGATATAAATAATTTATTATAACCTAACTTTCTACAGTTTCAGGAACTTCACTATTTCTGATTGTTGATTTGTCAGATGACAGAGATTTGTCCTTGAATTTTTTAACTTGTCTGTCAAGCTTGTCTGACAGTAAGTCAATACTTGCATACATTGATTCTGCTGATTCTTCACAGTGAACAATACCTGTGTTCATTTTGCAAGATACTTCTGCGACATGCTTTCCTGTTGCAGCTGGGTTTTTGATGACAGATAGGATTACGTCGATTGCTGTGATTTGATCGTAGTGATTTACTACCTTTCCGATTTTTTCTTTTACGTAAGCCTTAATTGCATCAGTAATTTCAATGTTCTTACCGTTTACGTGTATATGCATTTACACCTCCTAATAACTACATATATTATTTTACTATATTTTTTCATGCTTTTAAAGAGGGGTTATATGTAAAGATTTGTAATTTATACAAAATTTTTCGTATAAAACCATTCAATACAAAAACTACCATAAATATTTCAGGTAAAAATACTTCTGATATTATGCTGTAGGAATTCCACCTGTGAATTTTGAATAATTTTGCTGCATTTTGGAAATTAATGTTTCCATGTTTTGGAATTTCTTTTCCAGCTGAGCTTTGTACGTATTTATACTTGCGTTTTTCTTTTTAATTTTTTCTTCTACTTTTTTGATATTTGAGTCAAGTGTTGATGTTTTAATGTCAAAGTATCCTGCAGAAGCTTTAAGACTTTGTTCAACAGTACTTTCAATCATGCTGAATATACCGTTTTCACCTGCTAAAATAGATCTGACGGAATCCGGATTTTCCTGAAGAGCTTTCATAAACTTATCTTCATCAAAACTTAAAGTATTTGTGTCTGCAGATAAGTTATTTGAGTCAGCTTTTGCTGTCGATATACCAATTTCCGAAAGGAGTTTGAAAACTCCTCCGTTAGTATTATTTGTGCCGTTTACATAACTTCTCAGAGTGTTTTTAAGGCTTGTTAATGATGTTTCTCCGTGAAGCTCTGCTCCGTTAGCCGTAACTGTGTTAATCTGTTCTAACATGTTGTTATATGTAGATACAAAGTTTTTAACAGCATCTTTCAGGTTGTCAGAATCTCTTTCTACATTTAGTGTTGTAGCTCCGTCTTCTTCAGTGTTCGCACGTTTAAGGTTGATTGTTACGCCGTCAATTCTTGTAACGTCTGAAGTAACAGTATTAGATGTTGAAATCAAACTTGTACCGTTAATAGAAAGTATTGCGTTTTGACCAAGCTCTTGTGCTTCTGTGTACATTTTGCTTGAAACGACATTGCCTTCCTCATCCCAAACAGATTCTGTTAAACCCATTACATCCGTAAAGTTGCTTGTTCCTGCTTCAATATTGATAAATGATGCACCTTCTCTTTTTGAGGTAATGGAAAGTTTTCCGGTTGCATCATCCCAATAAGCATTTGCCTGCGCTTCATCACTTTCATTTATTGCTGAAATTAGTGATGAAAGAGTTGTTTCGTCGTTAATTTTAAATACGGCAGTACCGATTGTGAATGTTCCTGCTTTAATTGGCTGATTAAAACCGGAATCTTCTGACGTTAGTTTTGTTGCAACAGTTGCTTTATATATTGAGTTTGAAGAAACATAACTACCGTCTTCTTCATTTCTTTCAAGTCCGACTAAGGATATAAAGTTTGATGTGTCTGTTGTTGAACCAATGTGAAGAGAGTCACCTTCGTTAGCGGCTTTGAGTTCAATTTCTCCTTTTTCGGAGATGTTCATTGTAATGCCGGCAGCTGCGAACTCTAATTTTAACTTACCTACAGTATCACCATTTTCTACGTGTATAGCTTTCTTAACTCCGTTAACATAAGTTGTAATGTCACCATTTGTTATACCAAGGCTTTTTAATGATGTGTTGTCATCTGCAACAGAACTTGCAGCTTCTTTAGAAGTTGCTTTTGTATATGTTGCAAGTTGTTTAACATATATATCGTAATTTTGTTTTTTAGCATTTGAATCGGCAATAGCGGTAAAAACATCCTCATTAGAAGATTTTGCGCTGCTTTTTGCAAACAGGTCAAATGTTCCGCCAAATTTCGCATCTGTAAATTTTTCTACTGCAGTTCTGAGGGAAGAAATTGCGCTTCGTGTTGTACTAAGTGCAGTCTTTTTAGATTTTACACTTGTTAACTCTGTCTGTAATTTTGTTACGTCTTCTTTCTTAACTGAAACATAAGCTTCTACCCATGATGATGTGTCAAGACCAGAACCCAGTCCGCTAAATGAAATTGCCATAATATGTAATCCTTATTTTGTTATGTTATATATATTCCGTTATATATAGTTTATATCATTATAAACCATGTTTTTATATATTTCAACCCTTTAAACAGATGAAATTTTTTAAAACCCTGGTATATATATCGGCATTTTTTTCAAAAACTTTAATAAAAATGCATTAAAAACAGTATTTTGTTACAAAAATTTACGCTTTTTGGATGACACTAAGGTGAAGATTTTATAAAAGATAGATCTGTTGGTCTATAAAGTTACATCTTTTGGTTGTTACCATTGCAAGTTCAATTGTTTACTATGTATTAGGGAGAGAGTTATGCAGATAGATGCAGTTGTTAATAAAAATTTGGCAAAAGTAACAACAACCGTAACAAGACCGGTTCAGACGAGGGCTTATAATCTTTGTGTTAAAGCAGATGCACTTCGATTTGCTAAAATGTATCAGGATGCTGTCCAGACATATCTTCAGGCAATCATGCTTGATCGAAATGAGTCAAAGGCATATTTTGGACTTGCTTGTGCGTATAAATATTTGAAAGAATACAAAAAAGCAATAAAAACTCTTGAAAAACTTACTAGTATTGATGATACCAACGATAATTATTTCTTTGAACTTGGTGTTTGTCATCTGCTTGACGGACATCCGGAGAATGCAATTCAATATTTGATAAAGGCAATTTTGATTAACAGAGAAAATCTTGAGGCTCAAATACAGCTTGCAATAGCGCATGAACTTGTTGATGAAACTGATTTGTCTCTTATGATTTATAATAAACTTATAGAAACAAACCCTGAATTTTTAAAAGCTTATTATAATAAAGCGGCAATGCTTATGGGTATGGGACAGTATATGGAAGCTGCAAAAACCTTTTTCCAGCTCATAAAACGCAACCCGGGTTATTATAAAGCGTACCTCGGAATAGCAATGAGTTTTGATAAAATGGCTAAATACAAAGATGCTGTTCGTTATTACAAGAAGTTCCTCAATATAAAAAGGTTTTCAGAAGACGCAGCTTTTGCACGTGAACGTATAAATGAGCTTAGAGCTGAGCATTTTTCCAGAGAAAACAAATTTACTTTAGTATAGTAAATATTTTTAGATTACAAAATTTATGCCGACAGCGATTGCTGACAGAATAAAAGAAACTATTGCAAATTCTATGACGATTCTTTTTTCGCTGTGCCCGCAAAGTTCAAAATGGTGATGGATAGGTGACATTTTGAAAACTCTTTTTCCTGTCAGTTTATAGCTTGTTACCTGAATCATAACGGAAAGAGTTTCCATAACAAATACTCCGCCAAAGACGGCAAGAAGGAGTTCAAACCTGCCGATAACTGCAAGAGAGCCGAGTAATCCTCCTAATGCAAGAGAGCCGGTATCTCCCATAAAAACTTGTGCTTTCGGTTTGTTGTATCTTAAAAATCCTATTAAAGCTCCGACAACCGCTAAAGAGATTATTGCAACATCAATGTGTCCGTTTAGATATGCGAGAACACCGCATGCCAAAAAAGCCGGAATCCCTGTTGATGCGGCAAGTCCGTCTAAACCGTCAGTCAGGTTATATGCGTTTGAGGCGCCTGTAATTACAAAAACTGCAAGAACGGGATATAAAAAACCAATGTCAAAACTTTTTGAGCCAAGTGTTATAATACAGCCGTAATGCTGCATTGCATATATTGTAGGAATAAGTGCAATAAGAATCTGTCTTACTAATTTTCCCCTTGGGCTTAAACCTTTATTTTCTTTGCCTTTAATTTTAAGATAATCATCCTGTAATCCGGCAAATGCCATAAATATAAGTGTTATAAGTATTATCCAGGAGGAGTTGCCCATTTGCTGCGCCATAAATAAAGTAACGATTGAAGAGATTATGACTGCTGTTATAATAAAAACACCTCCGGTTGTAGGAGTTCCCTGCTTTTTGGCGTGAGCTTCAGGCGCAAGATCCAAAACGTATTGACCTATTGTTTTTTTCTTTAAAAAATCTATATACGGAACGCCTAAAAGCAAACATAATACCAAACTTAGCAATAACCCTACACAAAGCATTATCATAAAAATATCTCCTTCTTTACAGCTATTGTAACTCAAAATTGATAAAGAAAAAATATGTTAATAAAGGTTAATGCCGAAATAATAAATAAGGAAATTATATACTATTTTACAGTAATATAGTTATAATCCGGTCATTCTGAGGGAAATAGCTGTTTAATTCCGAAGAATCTCTTTAGAATATAAGTTATATCGATTATTCACCCACAAATTGTCCTTGGGTTCAGAATGACAATATACTGTAACATTGTATATAGATACCAAATTTTAATTTTTCCGCAAACTCCCTAGCAGCAAATTTCACTTAATCTTGCCAAAATTTTGTCAGTGATTACTTTAATGTAATCTTTGTCGACCATACCGTTAATAATACAGTCAGCAAGATTATAATTTGGTCTGATATATTTTTGAGCGGTAGCGTTAACGTCCTTAAATTGTAAATCAGCGGCTTCGCCTGTTTTGCCTCTTGATACGGCACGTTTGTACCAGCGTTCTTTTATTACATCAATTGGGGTAAAAACATATACTTTAACATCCATAATATCTCTTACTTCTTCGTTCAGGACATATAAACCTTCTGTTAAAATTACCTTTGCCGGTTTTTTAATATCGCCGTCCTGGTGAGATTCACAGGTTACAAAATCATATCTTGGTGACTGTACTGTTTCTCCCCTTTTTAATCCTTCAAGGTGTTTACGCATAAGGGCAAGATCAATAACTTCCGGTGTGTCAAAACTGAATCCTGTTTTGAAAAGTGCATCGTAACTTCCTGCCTCACGAAGTTCTTTTGAAGTGTCTTTATAGTAGTCATCTTGCCGGATTACTGTATAAATTCCTTCTTTTTTTTCACGAACAACTGCTTCAATGGTATTGTCAACAAAGACAGTTTTTCCTGATGCGCTTTCACCTGTAATACCGATTAAGAAAGTTTTTTTCTTTTCCTGAACAACTTTGCGTGCAATATTCAGAATAAAATCATCTGCTACACGTAAAAACAGTGGTTGTTCTTCATTTTTATCTTCTTCTAAAATGGCTTTAAGGGAGTCAACAATGTTGGATATAAGTTCCATATCCAGCCTGCTTGAATAAAAATTATAGTTTGTCAGTTCAAAATCCATTGTTGCTTCCATAGTTTTTCCTGCCATTTTAATCCAGCCTATGTAAAACCAGGTATATCAAAAATACACCCTACGCAACATTGTAGCGTGAATGAGTAAGTTTGTGTATCTTTTGTAAAGAAATATTTACTTTAAATTTTATTTACCCCTTTTTTTGTTTAGCTTATAATTAAGTAAAGCAAATAAGAGAGAATTTTTATAAAGAAAGGAAGCTTACCATGAAAAAATCAATTAAAGATTTAGGTGACATCAGAGGTAAAAGAGCTCTGGTAAGAGTTGATATTAACGTACCTTTGGATGAAAACAAAAATGTTACTGACGATACCCGTATTCAGGCTATCGTTCCTACAGTTAATTACTTAAAAGAAAGAGGGGCTAAGATTATTCTTATGGCTCACTTAGGCAGACCAAAAGGTGAAAAAAATCCTGAGTTTACTCTTGAACCGGTTGCTAAATATATGGCTAAAGTTTTTGGTGAAGAAATAGTATTTATTCCTTCTGTTGAAGAAGCTGCTCCTTATGTTGAAAAACTTGCAGACGGTCAAATTGCATTATTGGAAAACATTCGTTATTACAAAGCTGAAGAAGCAAAAGATGATGATATGACTTTTGCACAAGAACTTGCAAAACTTGGTGATTTTTATGTTAATGACGCTTTTGGTGCAGCTCACAGAAACCATACTTCAACTGCTAAACTAGCTAAAATCGTTAAACCTGCTGTTTCAGGTTTGTTGATGGAAAAAGAAATCAGATGCTTATCTCAGGCTCTTGATAATCCTACAAGACCATTTACTGCAATCGTTGGCGGAGCAAAAGTTTCTTCTAAAATCGGTGTTTTGGAAAACTTGTTAGACAAAGTTGATAACATGATTATTGGTGGCGGTATGGCTTATACATTTGTAAAAGCTAACGGCGGCAAAATCGGTAACTCAATTTGTGAAGACGATCAGTTAGATGTAGCTAAAGCTATTGAAAAGAAAGCTCAGGAAAAGGGCGTAAAGCTTGTTATGGCTACTGACGTTCTTGTTACTGACGATTTCTCAGGAAATGGCACTAACAAATTTGTTAAAATTAACGAAATTCCTGACGGATTTGAAGGTGTTGATGCAGGCGAAGATTCAAGAAAAGCTTTTGCTGAAGTTATTAAATCTTCTAAAACAATCCTGATGAACGGACCTGTTGGCGCATTTGAAAATCCTAAGTTTGCAGAAGGTACAAAGGCTGTTCTTGCAGCAGTTGTTGAAGCAACCAAGAATGGTGCAACTTCTGTTATCGGCGGTGGAGACAGTGTTTCTGCGGCTAAGAAGTTCTTTAAAGCAGAAGACTTTACTCACGTATCAACAGGCGGCGGTGCTTCATTAGAATTTATTGAAGGTAAAGTATTACCGGGCGTTGCAGCTTTGGATGACAAGTAAAAAATACATAAATCTATAAAAAGAGCGGATGAATTTCATCCGCTCTTTTTGTAATTTTGTATGCTAATTTCAAAGTAATTTACCCATTTTCTTTTTAACCCTAGCACATTATAATCCAGAAAAGTTTTCGGAGTTGTTTACCGATAATCATGGCAATCATCGTAAAGAAAATATCATAGAGCATTTGTACTCCGCTTTGTGAAGCTATCCAGCTTGATACCAGTTCCCAAGGTGCCTGGCGAAGTGTTGATATGAACAGCATGTATAATATGCCGAGAATGTGGATAGTTACGACTCCTACAAGTGAGATAACAGGGATTCTCAGATAATCCGTTTTACCCTTAAGCAGAGTGCCTGCAAAGAAAATCGCAGGAAGGTATGCAAGAATATAGCCGAAGCCGTATTCAAAGAGGTAACTTATTCCGCCTCCGAGGGCAAATATCGGGAAAAACATGCCTAAGATAATATATAGTATAATTGCCGTAATTCCGAATTTTCTTCCCATAAGTGCAACAATGAAAAATATCATCGGGATTTGCGGAATATAATCATAACTTTTTATAAAATGTTTCAAAGTCTCTATATCAGTATGCTCCTGACCCAGAAAAAATAATGTGTCAGAAGGAATATACGGATGGTGAACCGTAACTTGTGTAAAGGTTGCAATAATAAGCAGAATTACGCAAAACATCGTCATAACAAGTGTTCCTATTGTTATTCTTATCGGTTCGCCTTTATATTTAAAACTGTCTATTTGATCAGCAATTCTTTTACTCATTTGTTTTAATTAAATTCCCAAGATTTTTACAATTTTTTTCATAAATACTTTTAAACTTATCGTAAAAAATATTTTCAGTCCACATAATAAGTGCATCTTCATTGTTATCCTGATAATATCCTTTTCTTGTTCCTAATGACTGAAAACCGTATTTTTCGTACAGTTTGATAGCAGGAGTATTTGAAACTCTGACTTCTAGTGTTAAATACTTGATATTATTTTTGTAACAATCCTCTATAATCTTTTGAATGATAGCTTCGCCGATATGATTTCTTAAATATTCTTTTTTTACAGCTATTGTAGTAATATGCCCTTCATCAATTATATGCCATGTTCCCGCATATCCGACAAGTTCTCCGGACGGAGTTTTAGCCGAATAGTATTTTGCCAGATTATTTGACATTTCATCATAAAAAGATGACTTTGCCCAATGATGCTTACCGTAAGCTTCTTCTTCAATTTTAACGACAGCTTCAACATCATCCTTTGTCATTTGTGAAATTGTTATATTTGTGAGATTAATTACGGACATATACTCTCCCAATCAATATCATCTTCTGTTTCTTCTCCAGGTTCTACGATATGATCACCATCTTCAAGCATAAGCATTAAAGAAAGTTTTAATTGTTTTTTATAATTTTCCAGAGCCTTTTCTCTTGTTTTTGCACAAAAAGCAAAGCTCGGAATCTCTTTTATTTCTATATAATGATACGGATTTCCGTTAAAATCAAGGTCTGTTCCTTCGATTAATGTCCATGGAAGGTTCATATAATAATCCAAGTCTTTAGTCATCAAGCGACCTCTCTGTTAACGGTTGTTTAATCATTATCCCTTCACCACCTATAACCTCAGCCTGCTTGCCGTTTATATAAAGGAATACAGGCAGGTTTGTATTTGCTTTTGCGGTTTTAATTAACTGATACACTCTTATATAGGTGCTTTCTGCTCCGCCTCCGCTTTCAAAAGCCGGAGATAAGTCTATTAAAATATTGTTTGACCCTTCTCTTACGGATAAGATTTTTGTATTTGAAGGAATCTCAGAAGATAACCCTTTATTCTTTTCCCATTGTGTAGGAGCTGAAATTAGTTCTTTTATAGCAAAAGTAAAGCATGATTTTTCACGCGAAGTATCACATTTTCTGTTAACTGAACGGAGCTTGCCGTTAGAGTCTGTAACGTATATTTTAACATTTTTAACGGATTGCTTTTGAGGTTCTTCTGTTTGCGTTGTGTTTTCTTCCGGATTTGGCACGTCATTTATATTAACTGCCGGTGTTTCATAATTTTTCTGCGGAAAATGAAATCCGTCTTTGGAAAAAAACGAAAAATAAACATATACAATAGTTATTACTATCAAACAAAAAATACCTAATTTTTGAGAAGAATTCATCTTTTACTCCTGTGGGTTAGTTTTTAGAAGATATCGGGTGTGATATTTTGTAATATCTGACCCTGACTGATTACCCTTTTGTACCTTTTATGTATATTTTACCACTAACTTTAACTTTGTTGTCAACAATATTAACATTTTCAATAGTAGTTTTCTGACCGCTGTTTTCTAAAATGTCAACCGTAAATTCAAGCGGGTTAAGATAGTTAATAAGGTTTGCGACTTTGTTTAGTCCAAGATTTCCGTATGCTGTGTCTATGTGTACATTTTTAGCCTTAATTTTCCCGTTAACAACTTCAAAATCTGACCTGGCAACAAAAGAACGGTCTTTTGTTATTGCTAATGGCAGATTATAGTCGGTAATTATATACAATTTATCGTCTTTAATCTTTGTTTTTACACCTTTTACTACAAATAAAGGGCTTGCAATTCTGTTTACTTTTGCAAGAATCTTGTTATAACTGGCATTTTCTAGTGCTGCATTAATGCTTTCGTCATCAAGCTGTATATCGTAAGCGTACGTCATGTCGCATTTGAAAACAACAGGATTTTGAGTGTAATCAATATAATTGTAGTCATCAAGTGATTCAAGGTGAACGTAAGGAATTATCAGATTGTTGTACTTAACATCTTTCCCTGACAGTTCTATAGACTTAAAAATACCCCTTTTAATACTTGAAAGAGTGTATCCTTCAAATTTGATATCAAAATTTGTACCGGTTTCTTTTTTCAGAGCTTTTTTCAAAGCTCTTTTTACTGACATCTCTGCAAGGTTGGTAGTAAGAGAAAAATGATTTTTTCCCTGAAGGTATTCAACAGAATATTTATCGATTGCAAAACTTATGTTTGATGTTAATAAAATCGCCATTAATATAGTTAAAATCTTTTTCATAAAAAAATCCTTATATTTTGAATGTTATTTTGAAGATGCAATGCTTTCGTTTACACTTTTATAAAATTCATTTGTTATAAGTTGCGAATATCGTTTTTTCTCGCTGAGAGAAAGTGCAAGTTTTTCATTTCCGTCAGAGGTTTTGACACTTGCAACAATTCCGGATATATCCGAGAAAGGAAGTCTTGTAACGTGCGCATCAAATTTGGCGTACGGAACATTTTGTCCGTACATTTCAATCATTCCTCTGTTTGTAATATTTATATCCTGTACTTTAACGCCTTTATAATTAATTTTTTGAGATACATCTTTCAGTTTTGCGTCAAAATCAGAAGAGTTTATATCATTTTTTGTTAAAATAGGTTTTTTGCCTGAATCGAGTATAACCATTTTTTGTCCGGAAGCCTTATGTTCTGCAATAACGGCTTTATATCCTGCTATACTCATTGTATTATCAATGATAAATTCTTCATTCATTTTAGAAAAATCACCAATTTTTTTGACGCTTTCTGCATTATGTTGTGCTATAAATGTTCCTATTCCGTCTTTGATAGCTTCTATGTATTTTTGACCGCCGATTGCGTTAAAACCGATAAATGCAAGAACTATTATTGTTGCATTAAAAACAATTTTTATCATTCTTATCATAATAACTTACCTCGTTGGTTAATATTTTATCATGAATACACAGTGTATTAAACGAAAATGATTTTATTGTTTAAAAAAGTTCTTTAGTATAAAATTTAGTATATAAATTAAAAAGGAGTTGATATGGGCTGGGAAATAGGTCAGGAAATTATTGACAGGCTAAGATTTAAGAAAAGAACTTACGGTCATAGTGTTACAGCACATCATGCCAAATACGGAAAGATATATTATCCAAACTATAATCTTGATATGGAATTTGGCGAAGGAGATTACAACCTTTATAATGAATATGGCGAAAAGCTTGATATATTCTTTTTGCGGGATAATGTATCTGCAAATATGCCATATCGTGGTACAAAGAATTTTTTATTCGACAGATATAATTTTGGTTTAAAAACTCATTTTTATGCAAATAATCTTATTATGGAAATGATGGGGAGACCTGACAGAAGATATGCTATGCTTGTAGAATCCGAAGCAATAGCAAAAACTGCTCATAATTTATTTTTTAAACATAAAGGTTTAAACAAAGATTTTGATTTGATTTTTACACACTCTGCAAGAATCTTGGATGTTTTTGACAATGCCAGGTTTGTTCCGTTTTGTTCGACAATTTGGCAAAGAGAAGAAATGGCAGACGATATGTATCTACATAAAACCAAAAAGGTTTCAATTTTATCTTCAAATAAATTAATGTGTCCTTTGCATAAATTCAGATATGATTTAGCATATCAGTGCAAAAATGAACAACTTGCAGATACGTACGGGACTTTTGACGGCGGTCCTCTGGTAAATCTTTCTGATACTCTAAAAGACTATATGTATTCTATTTGTATTGAAAATGAAATTCAGCCGTATTTCTTTACTGAAAGGCTTCTGACAGCGTTTGCATTTCATTCAGTCCCGATTTATCTCGGTGCAACAGAAATTGATAAATTCTTCAATCCTGACGGTATTATAAAAATAACAACAAAAGATGACATAAAAAAAGTATTACAACAATGTTCAAAAGAGGATTATGAAAGCAGGCTGCCGGCGGTTAAGGATAATTATAACAGGGTGCTTGAGTATGGTTCACCTTTTGATTATATGTACGAAAAGTATTTAAAATAAAAAGAAAGCCACTTAAGTTTTTGCTTAAATGGCTTCTTTTTTGTTGTGTAGCATGTTTTGAAAGTGTTAAATGAATGTAAAATTATTTTAACTCTGCCAAAGCTTTTTCTGCTGTTTTTGAAACATTAGGATTTGGGTCTGTTTGTGCAAGAGTAAGGATTGCAGAGAGCTCTTCTTTATATTCAGGTTTTTGGATATGTCTCAGAGCGTCAATAGCAGCAAGTTTGACTCCTGAATCAGGGTCTTTTCTTAATGCATTAACTATAGCTGAAACTCCGGGAGCATCTGTAATAGGAACTATTTTCCCTTCTTTAGCCTGATAATC
>CACWIL010000016.1 GCA_902760905.1 uncultured bacterium | reverse complement strand
TCATACTATTTAGTGGCATTGTATAATTTATTTGATAATTTTGAAAATTGTTCATTTTATCCTACTTTATTTTTTCTACACACACTTTTGTCACCCCCAATAAGTTCCCTGAACTTTAGAAATTGCCTAATTTTTGTCAAATCGTTACAAAATGTTACGTTCTTCTGCGAAAAAATTCTACAATATTTAATAAATTTTATATAACATTTTTATAACATGTTTTCGTGAAAAATATGAAAAATGTAGAATTCGTGAAAAATATAAAATGGCTAAAACCCTTAATTTGTGAAGTCTATGAAGAATGTGAAAAATAGGAAGGGAACCCCTTAAAACCTTGAGAAAGTCACATTTTGTCCATACACAAAACTCGTAGTCCGTTCAATTAACTGGAAACTACATTTACCCCCACTAAATTACGTCCGCATTACATTTTAAAATATGATTCAAAACTTTTATACTACAAGTTAATAAACATACAATCGCCATAACTGTAAAAACGGTACTTTTCTTTTATGGCTTCCGCATAAGCTTTAAATATAAAGTCTTTTCCGGCTAAGGCACTAACCAGCATTAGTAGTGTTGACTTCGGCAGATGGAAGTTTGTAATCAGTTTATCAACCACTTTAAACTCATACGGGGGGTAAATAAACAGTTCTGATGCGGATTTGCAGGCTTTAATACACCCAAATTGTTTATAGGCAGTTTCAAGAGTTCTAACGGTCGTTGTCCCGACTGCCACAATCTTTTTACCGTCAGCTTTTGCTCTGTTTATCAAATCTGCCGTTTCCTGTGAAATCTCAAAAGTCTCGGAATCCATCTTGTGATCCAGAACATTCTCACACTTAACAGGTCGAAAAGTTCCGATTCCTACGTTCAAGGTTACATAACCAATTTCAACACCTTTATCCGCAAGCTTTTTCAGTATATCCTGTGTAAAATGCAATCCCGCAGTCGGAGCTGCAACAGAACCTTCATCACGCGCATAAACGGTTTGATATCTTTCAAAATCAAGCTTTTTAATATCCTCAGTTGACATTTTTCTTTCTATATAAGGAGGAAGAGGAATATTGCCTACTCTGTGCAGAATATCCAGAATATTTCCTTCATATATCATTCTGACCAGCCATTTTCCGTCATCCTGCAGAGGTTTTAAGACTTCCACCGACAACTCATCTGCTATTTTTACAACAGTTCTTTCTTTTACTCTTTTAGAAGGTCTAATTAAAACTTCCCACTCCTTGTTTTCGCGTTCTTTTAACAAAAATACTTCTATTTTTGCTCCGGTATCTTTGTAACCGTAAAGACGGGCAGGAATAACTTTTGTATTATTTAAAATCAGAACGTGATTATCATCAAGCAAATCTACAATATCATAAAAATGCTTATGCAGTATAATTTCATTTTCCCCTTTACATTGCCCCCCGCTCAAAACCATCATGCGCGAATTTTCCCGTTTCTCAGCGGGTGTCTGTGCAATCAGTTCTTCCGGCAATGTGTAATCAAAATCAGATACTAACATAATAATATTATTATATTACAAACAAACTGGTTACTTATTTTGCATATCTTCCTATTAGATAAGTTTCTTCCAAAGATTCCAACTTTAATAAAACTCTGTGTATGAAATTATAAGGTTTTCGATTAAACATAAATCTTAATTTACCTTCTTCAATAAATTCATTTTCATCAGTTTTAAAGTTTGGGTGTTTGTAATGTATTTTAGCTTGTAATCTTTCAACCGGCTTACCGTCAGCTAAACTTAAATTTGTTTCTACCGGGCTTTTTCCCAATCTGGATAAGAAACTGTCAACTTCCTCTTTCGGTAATCTTTTATACAAAGAATCCTTAACTTCTTTTTCTACAGATTTGTTTAATGCGTTATTAAATTTTAAGCCTTGAAAATTTACGTGATAGTTATTATTTACCTGCATATTTATATTCCTTATATTAAGTATCCTCTTTCAGCAATTGAAAGAACATCTTTGTCTATTTGCCTGTTTATTTTATTCATAAAGCGTTTGGGGCTTGTCAATAAACTGCTTAAGATACCTTCTTCAATATATCTGAAGTTTTTATTTCCATAATCTATCATTGCATCCAATCTGTTTTTAATATTTACTCCAGCTCCCAAGGTAATTTGGTAATCAGAACCTTTATGTCGTTGAACAAATCTGTCAACGAATTTTTGGAATTGTCCTGACGGAAGTCTGTTACTAAGCACTTTTAATCCTGAATTTGTAATTTTTCCTGCTCGAAAAGTCGGTTGATAATTATTGTTTACTTGCATATTAAAAACTCCTTTTTAAAATAGTGAAAACATATAAAAAAATTTTTTGCCTGAATTAGAAAAGCAGATTTACAAAAATTTACATATAAATCTGCTTTTTAAATTTATTTAGGTAATTATATACAATGTTACAGTAAATTTTCGTCATTCTGAACCCAACAAAAAATTATGGGTGAAGAATCGCTATAACTTTTTTTGAGATTCTTCGGGATTAAATGGCTATTACCCTCAGAATGACAGGATTATAGTAATAAATACTGTAAGATAGTATATAGTCACCTTTATTTAATATCTGTATTTATTTTTTTACCGTTACTTTTCGTTTATTTGTTTAGCATTAGCTAAATCAATATCACTAACCTTGTTTTCTTTTTGAGCATCTTCAAGTTCAAGCTGTTTGTTAATAATAACAGTTTGTACTACCTGGAAGCAATTGCTTGCAACCAGATAAAGAAGAACACCGGCAGGAATCGGAATGATAAAGAATGTGAAACCTAACATCAGCGGCATAAACGTATTCATTGATTTTTGCATAGCTGCCTGAGCAGGATCCTGATTAACATTTTTGTTCATTGCCATCATTGCTTTTTGTGACATAACCATTGTCAGCATAAACAAAACAAGAAGTGCAAACACATCCCAGTGGAAAGCAGGCTTAACCTCTTTTGTAGGAATTGTGCTTACGAGCAAACCGTCTTTTCTCGTGAATGTCATATTTTCCACTTCTTTTGTATTAACATCAGTTACCGCAATTTCAGCTTTTTCTATTTGGTCAAGCTGACTGAATTTTAAGTTCAAACTGTCTAAACTGACTTTGAAATCAGCTGGTTCACCAGGATTTAAAGTTCCCTGAACTTCTACAGCTTTATTTGGTTTTTCAATTTTAACATTGTCCATTGGTTCCATATCGGTTTTGAAGTAAACCTTTGCGGTTTTTCCAGTCATAAAACTATCATATTTTGAAACACCAAATACACCGTCATTTGATACTCCGGCAGATGTTTTCATTGTTGCATCAAGTCTGTTTATAAATAAAAACTGAGAATTTCCTGCCATTGAAATAAACTGAGGACTCATTAAAGTTGAATACAAAAGAATGAATATCGGCATCTGAATAAGGAGCGGAAAACACCCTGCCATCGGATTAAATTTGTGTTCCTTATAGAACTCCATCATCTTTTGCTGCATTACCTGTGGGTTGCTTTTGTATCTTTCCTGAATAGCTTTCATTTTAGGCTGAAGAAGTTGCATAGTTCTCATAGAACGCTGCTGCGAAACCCCAAGAGGCCACATCGCAGCTCTTACGATAACTGTCAGCAATATAATACCTATACCGTATCCGCCTACGATAGATAACATCTTTAAAACTTTGATAGTCAGTGAAATAAAATCCATATCTTCTCTTCCCTATATTTATACTCTTTTTTAAACGTAAAAAATACGCTTTATTTAAAAATACTCAAAACATGCAGTTAAGTCAATTGAGAGGTAAACATAATCTGTCAAACGGTTTTGAAATATCCTCGTCACCCGGATTAATCATGGGTAAATTGTACTCTTTTGCCAGTTTTTCGACTTTCGGATCATAATTGACTGCAAGTGTTTTTACCCCTGATTTTATTCCGATAACATTTGCATGAAATCTCATTGCAATAAGGTATTCCATATCTGAAATCACATCAATAACATCATTAACTGAAAGCTCTTTCAAAACCTCCATATTTGTCAAACCTTTGTTTTTCAGTTTTTCTGAAAAGTTCCCGCAAATATCTGAATCAATATTATCCTGAAGCGACAAAATAACAATTTTTTTGTCGGAAAAGCGTTTATAAACTTCATTTGCCAATTTATCCAAAAATTCTTCATTTACACCATCAAATTTGCGAAGCTGAACGCCGACAATTCCTTTGTTGTTCTTCCGGGGGAGTTCAAGCCCAAAAACCGGATCTTTTACAAGTTCTGACTTTATACCCCAGCTTTGCAGAAGCTCTTGTGATTTAATATCTCTTACGGTAATTTTGTCAGCTCTTTTCAGTGCAAATTTTGTAAGAAACTGACCAAATTTTGAGTTAATCGGTCCGATACCCTGAGCAAAGATTTCAACTTTTTTCCCGAATATCAATGCGGAATATATAACAGCAAGATAATAAATAAGACTTTTCAAGCTTGTAACATCCTGCAAAAGACTTCCACCGCCGGATATTAAAACATCCGATTCCAAAATTGACGGTAAAAACTTTAACATCGGACAGGAATTAACGCCATACAACTCAGCAGTTTTTTTCGGATTTGAAGATATCAAGGTGATTTTTTCAGCACCATCTGATTTTAGTTTTTTTGTTAAAACGCACTGAATTGCTTCGTCACCAAAATTATCAAACCCTATATAGCCTGAAACTACATATTTCATGCTTCAATATTCTCCAATACCGTTTTCAGATAAGGAATAGATTGTATTGCTCCATAGTTTTGCGTTTGAAGTCCTGAAACAACCGATGCAAACTTTGTAGCTTCATGTGGCTGGTATCCGTTTGTTATTGCGTACAAAAATCCGCCGTTAAAAACATCTCCTGACGCTGTTACATCTACTGCTTTTGAAGTGTTATAAAATTCCGTAAAATTTATTTTTCCGCTATATCCTGTGTAATAACCGTTATCAATATGGGATTTGATAACTACAATCTTGACTCCCCTGTCCCAAAAATGTTTCATTATTTGTTCAACGGAATCTACTTCATATAATCTGACAGCATCACCTTTAAGACTTAAAAATATTATGTCAGTGTAATCTATAATTTCTTCAAGCAAGTCTTTTGTGTCATTTGAGCTCATAAAACAAGATGTAAAATTTGGATCATAAGCTGTCATAACTTCATTTTCTCTTGCTACACCGAAACTTTCTCTTACAAGTTCTCTGGAGCTTGCACTCAAAGACTGTACAATCCCTGTTGAATAGATAAGCTTAGCCTGTTTTATATACCCTTCCGGAATATCTCCTATATTTAGTTTTGTTGCAGCAGTTTTGCGTTTATAATACAGGAGCTCTTTTTTATTCTGAGTGTTTGCAACTATATACATTCCGTTTTGTTCATCATTTGTTTTGATGAGAGATGTATCTATATTTTCCTTTTTCAGACTTGATAAAATAAACTCGCTGAATCCGTCATTTCCTACTTTGGTAACGTAACTAACGCTGCCGCCCATTCTGGATACTGCAACAGCAGTTGTAACGGTATCTCCGCCAAAATACTTGTTCAGAGTGGA
The DNA here is from genome assembly GCA_902760905.1 of uncultured bacterium. Taxonomy (GTDB): domain Bacteria; phylum Cyanobacteriota; class Vampirovibrionia; order Gastranaerophilales; family Gastranaerophilaceae; genus CAG-196. Next base: position 9,055 of record CACWIL010000016.1, on the reverse strand, counting down.
GCTTTCTGCCAGGCTTCCGTTTGAAGTAAGCTCAATTAAACACTCACCTATCATAACTATGCTTGCTTTTTGCTGTTCCATTTTTTATATTCTCTGATCTCTCTTAAAACATCTTTTGTTCTTTGAGTAATAAACTTAGGCTCAAAACCCTGATAAAAATCACGTCCTACACCTACTGCTACAGCACCGGCTTTTATATAAGTTACAACTTCATTAAGTTTTATATTACCCATTGGAAGAAGGTTCAAGAACGGCATTTGTCTTAAAGTATCTTCAATATACCTTACTCCTCCCATTGCTCCTGTGGGAAATATTTTAATTAGAGGTATCCTTGTTTTCCAGGCATTATAAGCTTCATTTGCGGTAGTTGCTCCTGCAATAAACGGAATGTGTTTATTTTTTGATATTTTTATAAGGTTCATCTGAAATATCGGAGATGAAAACATAACGGCACCGCTTTTTAATGCCGCATCAGCCTGTAATGATGTTATTATTCCACCGGCACAAACATGTGCAAATTTTGAAACTTCCTGTATTGCCTCGTACATTGAAGGATGTTCTACAGCCAGTTCTATAACTCTTATTCCGCCTTCTTTCAATGCTTTTGCAGTCTGAATAGCAAATTCCGCATTATTACAACGTATAATCGGATAAATCTTATCTTCTGCAACCATTTGAATATAATTATCACTCATTTGTATGTATCCTTTTTCCTCAGAATATTATATCATAAAAAGTATATTAATAAATTCAGGGGAATTATGAAATATTTAAAACTATTTTTTATTAGTGTCACAACAGCACTATTGTTATTATTTATAGCTCTTTTAACATATATTCTTGTCGAACCTAAGGCTTACGATTTTATGATTAAAAATGTAAGTACAGAAAAACTTAGTTTTGATACAACAAAAAACATCTATGGACACGATGATATTGTACTTGTTATTATTGATGATAAATCCGTTGAAAAATATTTATGGCCATGGAAAAGAGATTTACATTCAAAAGTTTTAAAATATTTTGAAGATTATTCAAAACACAAAGTTCTTGTGTATGATACGGTATTCACAACACTGGATAATGCCAGCCCTGAAACAGATAAAATTTATTTTGAAACGCTTAAAAGTTTTGATAATCTGGTTGAAGGCTTTATGACGAATACGCTTCCGTACGAAGACTCAGAACGCGGTAAAGCTTTTGATGATATGTTTATAAAAAAATATCAGGTTAAAAATATAGAGCTTAATACATATTTGCCTCAGTTATATAAAAGCATGCTGACTTCACCTCAACAATATATAGATTCTGTACCTAATCTTGGTTATGTAACAGTAGTTCCGGGGTTTTTTGACGGATTTTTATCAATATATTTCGGTGATAACAAATTTCGGACCCAGGAATTTTTAACAAATTACAAAAACGCTGTTTTACCCTCTCTGGCTATGAAAAGTTTTTTAATTGCAAATAACAATCCAAAAATTGTAATGAATGATAATTATATTATATTTCCTGAACTGAATTACAAAATTAAGTATAAAAAAACTCCATTTCAGTCAATAACTCCTGTAAAATTTTATAAACAATATGAAAACGGTTATTCTCATAAAAAATACTCAGCTGTTGATATTCTTGACTCGTACGACAAAATAAAAGCCGGTAAAAAACCAATAATTGATCCTGAAGTTTTTAAAGATAAATACGTTGTCTTTGGCGCAAATGTGACTGTCGGAAATGGTTTAAATGACGTATTAAACACTCCGCTTGCAGTTAATTATTCAGGTGCGGATATGCAGGCTACAAGTCTTGATAATCTTGTGCATAATGATTATTTAACAATTCTTCCGGATTGGGTAAACATACTTATAACATTAATGAGTATGATTTTTGTGTATTATACAATCAGAACACACAGTTTATTAAAAGCAGTAAACTATACCGTTCTTATAATTATGCTGACACTGGCAATTTCAGCCTGCTGTTTTTACTACAATGTTATAACAACCGTAGCCATATCTCCTGTAATGTGTGTTGTTACGATGATTTTGGGATACATTCACCGGTATATGATAGAAGAAAATACTAAAGAAAAAGTTGAAGAAGCAATGGGCAAATATATGTCGGAAGACGTCATGAAACGTGTTATTCAAAACATCGACAACTTGGGACTTGGAGGCAAAAAAGCAGTAGTTACTGTTTTATTTTCTGATATAAGAGGATTTACCTCAATGTCAGAAAAAATGTCAGCTCAGGAAGTGTCACAACTCTTAAATGAATATTTTTCTGAGATGGAGCCTATTGTTACAAAATATAACGGTATTATCAACAAGTTTATCGGAGATGCGGTTATGGCTGTTTTTGGAGAACCAATTCAGGACGAAAACCACCCGCTAAATGCAGTAAAATGCGGATATGAGATGCTTCAGAAAGTTCAGGAACTCGATAAAAAATGGCAGGAGGAAAACAAACCTGTTATTCAGATTGGTATAGGAATAAATACCGGTGATGTTTTTGTAGGAAATATCGGTTCGGAAAAACGTATGGAATATACAGTTATCGGAGATACAGTTAATCTTGCAAGCAGGCTGGAAGGATATAATAAAATTTATAATACCAAATTTTTGATTAGTCCTTCTACCTATGAAGCAGCTAAAGACAGCATAGAGATTAATAAAATTTCTGATGTTGAAATTCGCGGTAAAGTTGAAAAAATTGATATATACGAGGTAATCAATTGTATAATGTAAATTTTTGTAACAATATTACTGTTTTTACTAAAGTTTTTTCTAAATTTGCCGTTATACATGATGTACAATTCATGATTATTTCCTAAAGAGGATTTTTAAGGATGAACACAGCATACAAGTGGTACAGTCATAACAACAATATTATTCAATTTTATTCAGGTGATTTAAGCAAGACAAACAGATTTCCGGTTGATTACGTAGAAGAAACAGTGGGGCGGGTTTGTGATTATGCTGTAATAGTAACCGACAATTATGAACAAAAAGCTCACGTATAAACCTATTCCGTGAAAAAATGTTTATTTGTTTTGTTGATTTTCTGTTGCAGTTTCAATACTTCTTCTAAAAGAACATGTTCTGCTTGAACAGACTTCAAATTCGCCATTTTTTGTAGTTTTCTTTAACAATAGTTCGCCACATTCAGGGCAGGTATTTCCCGTTGGTTCATCCCAAAGAGCATAAGAGCACTCCGGATAGCGATTACAACCAAAGAAAATTTTGCCGTGTTTTGATTTTTTCTCTATTATTGTTCCTTCGCCGCATTTTGGACACTTAACCCCCGTTGAGCGAACATATTTTTTGCGGTTTCCGCATTCTTTACATTCATAATATTTGCCGTAAGGACCAGTTTTCAGTCCCATGCTGCCACCGCATTTGTCACATTTTTCCTCTGATATTTGTTCATTGTTTTGTTCGGAGTCTTCCCCGTCGTTTGTACTATCCAACTCATTCATATTGTTTAATGAAATTATGGTTTTACATTCCGGATATCCTGAACATCCAAGAAATTGAGTTCCAAATCTGCTTGTTTTTACAAGCATTACACGTCCGCAATTAGGACATTTTTTATCGCTTTCTATGGTAACCTTTTTTGCATCTTTCATTACTGATTGTACAACTTCCATAAACGGAGTGTAAAACTCTTGCAGAACTACATTCCAAACGGCTTTCTTTTCTGCAATAAGGTCAAGTTTTTCTTCCATGCCGGCAGTAAATTTGTAGTCCATAATATTTGCAAACTGATCAACAAGCTGCTTGCAAACAGTTCTTCCAAGAAGAGTAGGAATAAGAGCTTTATCTTTCTTTTCTACGTACTTTCTTGTCTGAATTACCGTAATAATCGTTGCATAAGTTGACGGGCGACCGATTCCGTGTTCTTCCAGCGCTTTAACCAATGATGCTTCATTGTATCTCGGAGGAGGTTGTGTGAAATGTTGTTTTGGCGTGACTTCTTTACAAACAACCTTGTCGCCTTCGTTCAGATCAGGAATTTTTGCTTCTTTCTCCTGTTCTTCTTCCTCAGCATCATTGTACAGCTTTAAGAAACCATCAAACACAACTTTGCTTGTACCTGCTTTTAAATTATAATCGCCTGCTTTTATATCAATAGTTTTGTTAGCAATAGTTGCGGCCTGCATCTCGGAAGACATAAATTTTTCCCAGATAAGTTTATATAAACGATACTGGTCATTATCTAAGTATGGTTTAAGACTTTCCGGAGTTCTGTTCGGGTAAGAAGGTCTGATTGCTTCGTGAGCGTCCTGAACATTTTGTTTCCCTTTTACATAAACATTTGTTTTTTCGGGATAATATTCTTTTCCGTAGTTATTTAAGATAAAATCTTTAGCTGCAGCATGAGCATCATCTGATATACGAACACTATCGGTTCTCATATATGTAATCAAACCAACCGGAGTTCCGTCAATTTCCATACCTTCATAAAGTTTTTGTGCTACCTGCATTGTTTTTTGAACACCAAAACCCAGTTTTGTACTTGCTGCTCTCTGAAGAGTTGATGTTATAAAAGGTGCAGTAGGCTTGCGTTTTGTCTCTTTTTTGGTTACTTTTTCCACCACACACTCTGTCTGAGGATTAAGAAGAACTTCTTTTATCTTTGTTGCAGCTTCTTCATTATTTATATCAAACTTTTTACCTTTGTACTTGTTTACTTCTGCTTCAAACAATTTGCCGTCTTTGTCCATTATTGTATGAACAGACCAGTATTCCTTTGGCACAAAAGCCTCAATTTCTTCTTCTCTTTCACAAATCATACGAAGTGCGACAGATTGAACACGACCGGCAGAAAGGTGATAATTACCCAGTTGTTTCCAGAGAACCGGCGACAATTTGTAACCTACAAGTTTATCAAGTATTTGTCTTGTCTGCTGAGCTTTAACCCTGTCCATATCGATTTCTCTTGAATGTTCAACGGCATATTTTACAGCCTTTGGAGTAATTTCATTAAACTCTATTCTCTGAACTTTATCATCACCAACAGGCAAGAGTTCTCTAACATGCCACGCAATAGCTTCTCCCTCACGGTCAGGGTCTGATGCCAATAAAACTCTGTCAGAACGTTTAGCCAAATCGCTTAACTTTGCTACTACTTTTTTCTTATCAGGAATAATTACATAAGTCGGCTTAAATCCGTTATGAACATCAAAGCCCAAAATATTGTCAGGAAGATTTCTCACATGACCGAAGCTTGCTTCAATCTGATATCCGTCACCCAAAATCTTTTTAATAGTCTTAGATTTTGCAGGGGACTCGACTATTACCAAAACTTTTTCTTTTCTTGTTTTTGTTTCTTTTTTTTCTGCAACTGCTGCCGTCATTACTGTTTATAAATCTCCCTTTATTAAAAATTACTGTCAGACATTATCTGACCTGAAGCCTGCTTATAATTACAGTTAAACATAATTATTCCAATTAAGCAGTAGGTTGGGTAAAACCCAACAAAACTCAATTAAGTATAACCTAACACAAACCATAAATATAGTCCAGCGGGGGTAAATATTCAGAGGGGGGGGGGAAAATATATAAGGGGTAAATATTGAAAAAAATAATCTTTTTTATTTTTTCAAATTTATACCAGTTCGTTTATTTCATCCTTAAAAATTTTTACATATTTGGAATATGTTTTAACCAGATTTTCAAAATCAGATTCCGGAACACTATTCATTACATTTGTCTGCATATTAACAATTGGTACAATATGTTTTTGTATATACTCCTTGCCTGAATCTGTTAAATATATATGCATATTGGGATATTTTCCGGCTTTTAATATAATAAGCCCGTTTTTCTCAAGTTTTTTTATTGTTGAATTTGTAGTCTTCTTATTTATATATCCGTTGTTTGCAATATCCTTCTGCAAACACCCTTCCCCAAGCTCTAATATTGAAAACAGAACTACATACTCACTATCAGACAGGCTTTTTTTGAACAAAATCGTCTGATACATACTATCTATTTCACACAACATGCTATTCAGATATTTTACTTTATCATTAATTTTGTATTCCATATTTTTATATTATCATGAATCTTATTATTATAGACAATATTTATTAAAAAATGTTATAATAAAAAAAAGGGTTTTAATATGAAAAAGATTATTGTTTTATTAATGCTGTCACTGCCACTTTTTGTTTTCGCAAATGAAGACATTTCGCTTGATGGTTTGGATGAGCCTCAGTGGAAAGATTTTGCACCTGTTGCTTATGTTGACGTCAAAGAACCGAAAGGTTTGGCAAAATTTAATGATGTAGTTGCATACTGGTACAAAAGAAAAGCTGAATTCGACAATGGTATAGAAAAATGTCGTGCAATAGAACGTAATGATGAAAAGCTTGCTTGCTATCAGGATTTAAAAGTAAAACAATATCAAAAGAACAGCGATTACAATGCAAGAATAGAAGCTATGGAACGTGAAAGAATGAATCCGCAGGAAATGCAGATGCCTACAACAAATATGTATCCTATCGGCGGAATTCTGGAAAACTTTGGAAGATATCAACCCAGCGAACTTCATTAGGGGTAAATAATACTGAGGGTAAATATTTTTGTGGCAAATTTTTAACTGGCAGCTTTACCTGGTTATTTTTTGCAGATATTCAAGGACATGTCTCAGTGCAACAGAACGATGTGAAATCTGATTTTTTTCATCTTCTGAAAGTTCAGCCATGGTTTTTGTATCACCTTTAACAAGAAATATCGGATCATACCCAAAGCCGTTTACGCCTCTTGCTTCCTTTATAATTGAACCTTCACAAATCCCCTGATACTTGTATGCAATTTCTCCATCCGGATTAATAAGCGTCATAGAACAGGTAAAATGTGCATTTCTGTCCTCTTTATTTTCCATCTCTTTTAAGACTCTTTCTATTCTGAGAGCCGGTGTTTCTGCATAACGGGCAGAATAAATACCCGGCTTACCGCCAAGAGCGTCTATGCAAAGTCCGGAATCATCAGCCAAAACCCAGGTCTTTGAAAGTTTCCACGCTTCATAAGCTTTAATATATGAGTTTTCCTCAAATGTTGTACCGTTTTCAATCGGATCAAAATTTTCGGGCGGAAGTATAAACTCAATATTTAAACCTAATGTTTGAACAATATCGTTAATTTCCTGTACTTTGTGTTTATTTGATGATGCCAATACTATTTTCATATTCTTTCAACCTACTCCTTTTTATTTACATTATTTTATCATAAAGTTCAATGTTTGTTTCTTAGTAAGGTTTTAAGATAATAAAGAATCCTCATCGCTCAATCCTCCCCTCTTTAGTTATTTTTATTTAATCTTCTAAAGAGGGGTTTTTTTGGGGGTAAATATTGGGGGTAAATTTTTGGGGGTAATTTTTGGGGAAGTAAATATAATAAAATAAAAACTGTCTTGTAAGGCGGTAATTACACCCCTTTACATTTACCCCTGTCCGTAAGATAATATTCACAGGGGAAACGAATGTTTAATTATCCCCGCCTGAAAGGTAAAATTATATATGCATATACAACCTGTTACAAATCAGCCGAATTATAAAGGAAAGTTAGTTATAAAAGCAGGAAAAACCTCGCTTGTAAGCGATACTCTTTTGGAGTCAAAATTCAAACAAATCACAACAATGATACAAGACAAGCCTTATGATTTGTTCCTTTTTCAAAATAAACAAAACCCTGATTTTTATAATGTTGCAGCAAACAAATCACTAAAAGATGCAAGACAAGTAAAAGAATATACAGTAAAAGTTCAAAAAGATATCATGCCAACTTCCATTATTGATGCGGCAAAAGACGCAATGAACATGTACGAAAAGTTTATTGCTAAAGGTATTAAGAGGTAGTTGATGAGAACAGATTGTGTAAGCAGTACAGATTTTAAAGGAAAATTGGTTATTATTAATGAGCTTAGTGATAAACCAAAAAAATGCATAGATATTGTTAGAAATAATCTTGAAAAACAAATTCAGCCCAAAAAGTATAATCTATACATCGAACAAGATTACAGAACATGTAAAATAAACATAGGAGCTTCTTTTTATCAACCAAGATATATGTCCGGCGTGATAGCACACGAAGAATTGCCTATCACAGCAAAATCAAACAAATATGTTTATGCTACAAAAAGAGCAATCGATAAACATGAAACATCTGAAGCAGAAAGAGAGCAACTAACTTGGGAACAAGAACAAAAAAGAAAGAAAAAAGAAGATATAAAAGATATGCTTGGAACAATATTGTTATCTCCTGTTTTTATTTTAAATATGGTTATACATGAAATTAACCCTAAATGGGGAAAGAAATTTGAAAAATTATTGGAAAAGATTGGAATATAATTTATTCTAAAAAAGAAAGGATGAGAAAATGAGCAATTTAGACAAAATCATGAAACCAAAATCAATTGCAGTTGTCGGTGCTTCTACAAAAGAACACACTATCGGCTCTGACATCATGAAAAGATTACAAGAATACAAATTTAAGGGTAATATCTACCCGATTAACCCAAAAGGCGGAATTATTGAAGGCTTACAGGCATACACTTCCGTTCTTGAAGTTCCGGGTGAAATCGATTTAGCTATCATCGTTGTTAACGCTAAATTCGTTCTCGATACTATCGACCAATGCCACCAAAAAGGTATCAAAGGTCTTTGCGTTATTACAGCAGGATTTAAAGAAACAGGTAAAGAAGGTGCTGAACTCGAAAAAGCATTACTTTCAAAAGTTCAGGAATACGGTATGAGATGCGTAGGTCCTAACTGCTTAGGTGTTGTTAACACTCTTCCTGAAATTTCTATGGATGGCTGCTTCGCAGAAAGCCTTCCTGAAAGAGGTCATATCGGCTTCGTTTCTCAATCAGGTGCTTTAGGCGGCGGTATTTTGAATATCCTTAAAGACCTTAACTTAGGTTTTGCTCAGTTTATATCAATCGGTAACCAGGCTGATGTTAACGCTGAAACAGCTCTTGAATACTGGGAAAACGATGCTGACGTTGAACAAATTTTGCTTTATATGGAAGAAAACTAATAGATGATTTA
>CACWIL010000015.1 GCA_902760905.1 uncultured bacterium | reverse complement strand
TGCTGATATAGGAAAGCCTGCTGCAGGAAAAACAGGAACAACAGATGACAGTAAGGACGCATACTTTATTGGTTATACTCCGGATGTTGTTACGGGTGTTTGGGTAGGAAATGACGATAACTCACAAATGGGTGGTGTTACCGGAGGTACGATACCTGCAAAAATATGGCATGATATTATGGTTGTTGCAACCCAGCCATACGGAAATTCGGATTTTGAGTATCCTGAAATTATTTTAAATCCGTTTAGAGCAGCAAGTGTGTCTATAATTAAACAAGGTGCTGATTATAAAAAAACAGATGATGATGCAGATGAAGAAAGTGCGCAAAACAGGGAAAACAAAAAAGAAGCTGAAATAAATGCTGAAAGTCCTGAAAGAACATCTTTACCGGCTCCATCTGTAGTAAAACCATTCCCGCTCAAAATGGAACCTGCTACACCCAAAAAGGTTACACCAACAATTGATGTTCCGATAGAAAGGGTTGAGCCGCAAAAAAATTATGCACCGATTCCTGTTAATACAGCACCAATTGGTCAGTAAATATATAAAAAGGAAAATAAAATGCAAACAGATGAAATTAAAATATTAACCGGAGTAAATCCGAGTCAAAATGCTGAATATGAACTTAATGACAGAATGATAGATTATGAAACCAGCAAAAATTTGAGTTATGCCGATATAATCAGCATTTCTAAGGGATTGGATGTTATAAGTGAATTTTATGATGTATTTGGAACGGTTACTGTTACTCCTGTCGGAATTTGTGCTGTATCTCTTGGCAAAACATTAGAAGAAGCAGTTACAAATGTTATGGACTCAAATCCTATTGATTTTATGTCATCAACAATTGTTTTATCAAATGAAGTTGACAGTGATTTAGCTAAAATGCTCAAGGAAACACATATTGTTGTAGCACCAAAATTTACAAAAAATGCAACAGAATATTTTAATATGCACGACGTTTGCTATGTTACAATAAAAACTCCGTTAAAAGACTACAAAAAATATTTATCAAATAATACTGTTGTGACTCCGCTTGGTTCTTTAACGCAAACTCCAAACCTCAGTGAACTTAACAAAGATTCTTTTAAAGTTGTTACAAAAACAAAACCGACAACAGAACAAATTGAAGATGCTGTTTTTGCATGGAAAGTCGCTAAACATGTTTCTTCAAGGGCTATAATAATTGCAAAAGATTTAAAAACAACTGCCGTTGCTCAGGGTTTGCAATCTGCATCAATTGAATATGCTCTTGATTATTCCTGTGACAGATCAAAAGAATCAATACTGGCATCAGATATGGGTATATCAATTCACGATTTGAATGTTGCGGCACAAGGCAGAATATCATTGATAATTCTTCCGTTTGCCCCAAAAGATATTGTTATTGCTGCCGATAAATTCAATATATCAATTATAGAAACAGGATTTACAAATATATTATATTAAGAGTAGTAAATATTTAGTTTTTTATTGCCGTTATTTACATATTTGTGATAATATATTTATATAAATTGCTGTGGAGCCATAGGTGAAAAAATCATCGTTTTTATATAAAAATTTAATATTTTTTATGGTGTTGTCTGCCCTAACAATACCTTCTTTGTTATGCTCTGCAGAAACTGTAAGTGATGGTGATGTCAGCGAAACAGATTATATCGAAGAGTCAAGCTATGACTCAAATACAGCATATATAAGCGAGATAGAGATTTTAGGTGCTAATATCATAAAATCCGATTACATTTTATCAAAAATGAAGCTGAAAAAAGGTGAGCTTTATGATAAAGATGTTATGCAGCAGGACCTGAAAAGAATTTATAAATTAGGGTATTTTACGGAAAGAATGAAAGCAGTTCCGGTAAAAAATTCTAATGGTACTATTTCTCTGAAAATTATTGTAGAAGAAAATATACCAATTACAAATTTCACCGTAGAAGGTAATACTGTAGTTTCAACAGAAGAAATTATGCAGTACCTTCTTCCGCTCAAAGGCAAGCCCCAAAACATTGCAGCCATAAATCAGGCTATGGAGCAAATTAATCAATGTTATTATAACAAAGGTTATATTTTATCCAAAATTGATTCTATCTATGATGATCCAGACGGTACTTTAAACCTGAGTATTACAGAAGGCAGGATTAACTCGATATCAATTAAGGGTAATGAAAAAACAAAAGATTACGTAATTGAACGTAATATTATGACAGAACCCGGCAGCGTGTATAATGAAAACCAAATGAAACAGGATTTGGTAAGGTTATATTCAACGCAGGCTTTTAAAGATGTAAACAGAGCAATTGAGGCATCGCCAGACGATCCTGACAAGTATGATATTACAATTGAACTCAAGGAACAGAGAACAGCATCGGTTTCATTAGGCGGTGGTCTTGATTCTGCTACCGGTGTTTTTGGATCTTTGGGTATTTCTGATAACAACTTCAGAGGAAGAAACCAAAGGGTATCTGTTTCAGGAATGGTTGGATCCGGTGTAATGATGAGCGATTCATCTATTCTTAACAGGATTAATTATCAGGGTGAAATCAGCTTTTTTGAACCCCATTTTCTGAATGCTGATAATTCTTTAATGAGCAAGATATATTACAGAGATTTGGGCAGTTACACAATACCGCTTGCAACGGAAAGACGTATAGGTCTTGAAGGAACAATTGCACATCGTATGAAAACAAATAAACGTATGTCTTCAACACTTACTGTTGGCGGTGAATATATAAACTTTAAAGAAGGAGATTTTTCAAAGATTTCTGCAATGTACAAATCTCATGGCTTGAACATAGCTGATCGTGCAAAAGAACTTGAAGGAGGATATTTCCTGAGAATTGCACCGGGCCTGTCTTATGATTCAAGAGATTCTGCAATCAATCCTCGTCGCGGTGTAATTGCATCTGTAAGGTTTGAAGAAGCTATTGGCCTGAATCATTTTAAACAGACAAACGGACGCTTAACAGGTATGGCTAAAAAATATGTTCCTGTAGGAAAGAAATCTTCTTTATCATTTACAGGAAGAGGCGGCCTGAAAGTTCACGGAAGTTCAGACTTTCCTGAGTTTATGGCTTATCGTTTAGGCGGACCTTATACAATAAGAGGGTATAAAGTTAATGGTGTAGGTACGGGTACTTCATTTATAATGGGTTCTGTAGAACTTGCAACGCCGATACCTTTTGTTGATAAGCTAAAGCTGGCATTCCTGCAAAATCTCAGATTGACATTCTGGGTTGATGCCGGTACCGTATTTGATCCTACAACGGCAAGTATTATATATGATCGTCCGGTACATGCAATTTCTGCCGGTGTTGGTTTAAAAATCAATATGCCGGGTGTCGGTCCTCTGTCTGTTGACTATGGCTTCCCGCTTACAAATCCGGGACCAAACGGAAACAGACATGGTTACTTCACTTTTGGTGTAGGCGATATGATGTACTAGGATAAATTATAAACAAAATAATATACAAAATCGTTAAATAAATGATTACATAATGAAAGGAGTAATAATATGAAGGGTATTAAATTAAGTTTGGTAACGTTAGCAATTTTAGCAGTGACTAATATTGCAAATGCAGGCGGTATCGGGTATATCGATTATGCTAAAGTAATTGATAATTATGATTATGCTAAACAGGTTACAAAAGAAGTTGATGCAAAAGGTTTAGAGATGCAGCAATTCTTGGTTGATAAGGAAAAAGAATACAAAAACCTTGATACACCTCTGAAAAAACAAACTTTTGAAGACAGAGTTTCTCAGGAATTTAAAACAAAAGAAGCTGCTTATATAGCTTTAAGAGAAAAAAGAGAAAAAGAAGTATATGACAAAATCCAGGATGCTGCAAAATCAGTTATGGTAGAGCAAAAACTTGATGCTATTATGGATGCAAGAGGTGTGTTTGTAGGTGGTCTTGATATTACCCAGAATGTAATTCAAAAGCTTAAAACAGCCAGATAATAATAGATGACAGATTTGAATATTAGCTCTGTGATAACAGGCAGGATTTTGATGTAGAAAGGCTTGTATGTATAACAAAAAAATGCAATATGTTATAAAATCAGTACCGACAGACGATAAACAGGGGTTGGAAGATTTACTAAACCAGATGTCCGAAGAGGGTTGGGATTTATATACTATGCACGAAGTTGAAACAGATTCTTCTTTTGATTTTAACTGCATTTTTATGCGTCAAAAACAAGATGAAGAACAAACTGATTTAGACGATATAGTTAATATAACAAGCTTTAAGTACCGTATGGAAAAAATGCTTGCAGCACCTTCCAGTCCGTATGCTTCCTGCAAGGAAATTCAGTTAAAAATTTCTAACCAGAAAGAACGTATCAAAAAAATCAAGTCGCAGCTTGAAAGTGATAATTTATCAATGAATGAAAAAAATCGTCTGAACACTCAAATGTCAGACGAACTTAAACAGCTGGAAAGCTTAAAACAATCATTGGTGAGCGAGATTTCACCGGATGCAATGTTTGCAACTATTAAGGAAGAAAAGTTTGTTGTAAACCTTTCAGAAGAAATTTTAGAAGTTATTTCAATGGAGGCTAATGATAATCTGCTTGCAGAAACAGTAAAAATCCGTCAGAAACTTGCAGATTCTCTGGGGTATGTAATTCCTCATATATATTTTCATAATAGTGATGAACTTAATCAAAATGAGTTCAGCATTAAAATTCATGATATTGAAGTCTTGAGAACGGTTGCATTTCCTGGATATGTTGCATATTACAGAGATGAACTTAAAGGGTACAAAGTTACCCAGGACGATATCGTTCTTAATGATGAAATAACAGGTAAAAAACTTATCTGGATACCTCAGCAGAAAGTAAAAGATTTCTGGCTTCACGGAATGACTGCTGTTGAATATATAGGCAGAGCTATAGAAACAATTGCCGTAGAAGAAGTGTCAGATATTATGGATTATGGAGATGTAAACAAGTATGTTGAAAAAGTGCTTGAAACAAACTCGTTCCTTGTTGATAATATTCTGCCTGATTTTATGGCGGCATCTGACTTAAAATATCTGCTTACCTGTTTAATCAGAGAGCATGTTTCGGTTAAAAATATAGTTTATATATTTGAAAAAATAAATGATTATGCGGGCGAACCTACAAAAGAAGATTTGCTTGATAAAGTCAGACTGGCTCTTTCTAAACACATAATAAAAGACCTTGCCGTAGACGGAGAGCTTAAAGTTATAGAGTTTTCTGATGAAACACTGGAAAAAATATACGCATTTTTTGGTGAAGACGAGGAAGAAAACGTTATCAGAATGGTCTTTGTAATAATGAATGAGTTTGTTCCTAATCCTACCGTTCTTGCACACGAGGAACTGGTTTCAGAGTGCGATATAAAGTTTATCGGTAAAGTATAGTGACAGAAAAAATGTAAACAAAGCAGAGTGCATCAATTGATGCACTCTGCTTCTAATAAAAATCAGTTCATAGGTCGGTTTTACTAAGCCGACAATTACATAAAAGGTTTTGATAAGGTAGAAACTCAAACCTACTAGCTAGCTCAAAATTGTAGGTCAAGCAATGCTTGACAAAAGCTTTTTAATATCAGTTATTGTCAGGCAATGCCTGACCTACAAACTTCTAATAAAAATCTGTTCATAGGTCGGCTTTACTAAGCCGACAATTACATAAAAGGTTTTGTTGAGTTAGCGACCCTAACCTATTTTGAAAAATTAAATATGTTCAATATTGAAAATAGATATACTCAATAAACGAACATAAAAAGTCGGTTTGGACAAATTGTCCAAACCGACTGATCTCTTTATCAATCTAAAACTTTTTCATCTGTCTTGTAGTCTTATTTTGAGGCGGATAAACAAGCCTTGTGATTAACTTGCAATTCCGTACAAACAGCCGACTATATATGAAAAGTTTTTTCGCTTCCTTTTTTTCAAAAAAGGAAGAACCCTTCCTTACGCATTTACCAATGTCTTACGTGGGCAAGCGATAGCAGCTTGAGCTGCTGCAAGTTTTGCTTGCGGAATACGGAATGGTGAGCAAGAAACATAGTTAAGTCCGATTTTGTGAGCGTACTTAACAGAATCAGGATCTCCGCCGTGTTCACCGCAGATACCGCCAACGAGTGAACTGTTAACAGCTTTACCTTCGTTAATTGACATTTCGATTAATCTGCCAACACCTTTTTGGTCAAGTGTGATGAATGGGTTAGAAGGAAGAATCTTTTGTTCTACATAGTTCTTTAAGAACTTACCTTCTGCATCATCTCTTGAATAACCGAATGTCATCTGAGTAAGGTCGTTAGTACCATAAGAGAAGAATTCAGCTTCTGTTGCAACTTCGTCAGCAGTAAGAGCTGCACGAGGAATTTCAATCATAGTACCGAATTTGTAATCTACTCTGATACCTTTTTCATTCATAACTTGTTCTGCAACTGCAACTAATGTAGCTTTAGCAGTCTTAAGTTCGTTGATATGACCGATAAGCGGAATCATAATCCAAGGTTGGATTTTAGTACCTTCCTTAGCCAAGTCGCAGCAAGCTTCAAAGATTGCTCTTACTTGCATTTCGTTGATTTCAGGGTAAGTCAAACCTAAACGGCATCCTCTTAGACCCATCATTGGGTTAGATTCTGACAAGTTTTCAACGATTTCAAGCATTTTTGCATCTTCTGAATAATCTTGATTCAATGCTTTCTTTGTAGCAACTTTTTCAATAAGTTCTATTTTAGAAGGTAAGAACTCATGAAGCGGCGGGTCAAGTAAACGAACTGTTAGAGGTTTGTCGCCTAAAGCCTTGAACATAGCATAGAAGTCATTATATTGCATTGGAAGTAAGTGAGAAAGAGCTTCTTTTCTAGCTTCTGTATCAGATGCAATAATCATTTTTTGTACCCAGGGAAGTCTGTCCGGATCCATGAACATGTGTTCTGTACGGCAAAGACCAACGCCTTCAGCACCGAACTTTTTAGCATTTTCAATGTCTTTAGGAGTATCAGCGTTAGCTTCAACGTGAAGTTCTTTGATTTCATCAACCCAAGAGAAGAATGTTTCGAAATCTTCGTCAAGTCCAGCCTGAACAAGCTCGATAGCACCTTCCATAACTTCACCTGTACCACCGTCAAGAGAAATGATATCATCTTTGTGGAAGATTGTTCCGTCAGCACAAGTAATTGTTTCAGCTTTTAGGTCGATGATTAAATCTTCACAACCTGATACGCAAGGTTTACCCATACCTTTAGCAACAACTGCTGCGTGAGAAGTTGCGCCGCCTCTGAGTGTAAGAACACCCTGGGAAACAGCCATCCCGTGAATATCATCAGGACAAGTTTCTATTCTTACTAAGATAACTTTTTCGCCTGCTTCACCACGTCTTGCAGCTTCTTCGGTATCAAATACGATTTTACCTACAGCAGCACCGGGAGAAGCGTTAACACCTTTAGAAACTTTGTGAGAGTGTTTAACTTTGTCCGGGTTAAAGCAAGGTAACAATACCTGGTAAACTGAATAAGGGTCAACCTGGTTGATAGCTTCTTCTTTTGTAATAATACCTTCGTTATACATATCAACGGCAATCTTGATAGCAGCCTTAGCTGTTCTTTTACCGTTTCTTGTCTGAAGAATCCACAATTTACCTCTTTCAACAGTGAATTCCATATCCTGAACGTCGTGGTAGCCTTTTTCTAATTGTTTTGCTATTTCTACATATTGACGGTAAATATCAGGCATATCTGTTTCAAGTTCAGAAATTTGTTTAGGAGTTCTGATACCTGCAACAACGTCTTCACCCTGAGCGTTAACAAGATATTCACCATAGAATTTGTTTTCACCGGTTGCAGGGTTACGGGTGAATGAAACACCTGTAGCACAATCGTTACCCATATTACCGAATACCATTGTCTGAACGTTAACAGCAGTACCGTAATTATGGTCAATTTTGTTCATGTTTCTGTAAGCAACAGCTCTAGGAATATTCCAAGAACGGAATACTGCTTCAATAGCTTCCTGAAGTTGTACATAAGGATCTTGCGGGAATTCTTTTCCTGTAACTTCTTTAATTTTAGCCTTGTAGATAGGAATCAACGATTTCCAGCCTTCAGCAGAGATTTCAGTATCAGAAGTTACGCCTTCTCTTGCTTTAACTTTTTCTACTTCAGATTCGAAGTAAAGTTGTCTGTCCATTTCCCAGGCTACTGAGCCGAACATTGTTAAAAATCTTCTGTATGAATCATAGCAGAAACGTGGGTTGTTGGTTAATTTAACCATAGCTTCTACTGTTTCGTCATTTAAACCTAAGTTAAGGATAGTTTCCATCATACCAGGCATAGAAACTCTGGCACCTGAACGAACAGAAACTAAAAGCGGATTTGTTAAATCACCGAATTTCTTTCCAGCTTGTTCTTCAACGGTTTTTAGAGCGAATTTAACTTCGTCCATTAAGCCTGCAGGCATTTTGTTACCGTGGTTGATGTAATCCATACAGGTTTCAGTTGTGATTGTAAGTCCCGGAGGAACAGGAAGACCTAAGTTAGTCATTTCTGCAAGGTTAGCACCTTTACCGCCGAGGAGCGCACGCATATCTGCGTTACCTTCTTTGAATAGCCATACTCTTTTTTCAGCCATTTTATTTATTCTCCTTCTTTTATTTTGTGTCAGGCAATGCCTGACCTACCTTTATTCATTGATGTCGTATTGGTAAATCCGACCTATTTTGTTTTATTTCTGTCGGGTTTCACCCAACCTACATTATTTCACGTCTTTAGAGGTTGCCCCCCTCATCCCCGACCTCTTCCGTTGGTTGAGGTGGAATGTTTTTTTGATTTGCGAAGGGTACAGTTTATTGTACCAATTACAAAAAAAGCATAACATGAATATTTTTTCATGTAAAATGCCAAAACCTTTACCCCCTTATATTTACCCCTTTTTGTTAATTTTTGTAACAAATGTGTTATATTTAGTCAATTTCAGTCATTTATGCGTTTTGTGGATGTAAAATAAGAAAAAGAAAGAAGGTTTAAATTATGAATAGTGTTCAGGGAGTTAATGCAGCAACTCCGCAAATTACATTTACTGCAAAAAAGCCAAACAGAAAAGCAATCCATGAGTTTATTGATAAATCAAATATTTTGGCAATGGCTTTTTTAAATAAAGACAGACCGGTTGCGGAAAAAAGAGAAATTGCAATAAGAAGAATTTTATCCAGTTTAAAAATTAAAGACTTATTTGTCAGCAAAAAAATTAAATCCAAAGAAGCTGCAATTGAACATATTAAAGGAGGGAAAAAAACTACTGAAGAAATTGTAGATTACTTAGGTTTTGAAATGCCTAAAAAGGTTATGTTAGAACGATTAAAAAAAGAAAATCCAGAGGCTTATAGAGTTCAAATGATGAATGAAGCAGAACATAAAATGATGTTAATGTCTAACTGGGATATTCTAAAAACAGTTTTAAAAGGAATATTAAAAAAACAGCCTAATGGTGAGTATGAAAAAGAAATAGAGAAAGCTGTAAAGAACGGTATGATGGATGCAGATCAAGCAGGTGCATTGCTTACAAAACTGCAAAAATAATAAGGTTCGTAATTGAGTTTGCCTGCGTAAAAAGTGTAAAAGGGTGTATCATCTGATACACCTTTTTGAATTATAAAAATCCAAATATTATAGTCAAAAACAAAGTAATACAACATTTTAAGTGTAACTATATTTATTTGCCACTTGATTTTTTATATTTAGCGGACAATAATATATATGTAAAATTTAATATCGCGGGATGGAGCAGTCTGGTAGCTCGTCGGGCTCATAACCCGAAGGTCGTTGGTTCAAATCCAGCTCCCGCAACCATTTGATAAATCCCGAAAAGGGATTTTTTTTTGAGCTGTATTTGAGCTTCTGTATCATATAGTTTGCTGGTTGGCTTTAGTGTTTATAACATTCAAGCAGACTGTTATTTTACATATTTCCAACTAAAGTTATAGAAGTTTTTCGCATTATATCCTCTATTTTAATGATTTTTTTTTCACAAAATATTGGTATTGTATTAAGGTAAACTAGTCAATAGTAAAAGAAAGGATAGTATATGGAAATACGCAAACTTGAGCTTAATTTAGGTCAAAAAATTGCTAATCCGTTCAAAACAACTCGCAAATCAACAACAAATCCGTTTAAGTACAATGATTTTGAAGGCAATGCCATCGATCCGTTGATTTGTGCTGACGTATTAGTAAGTTTCAAAGGAAAAGAAAGTAAATTAAAAATGATTTCATCTTCTGTTATCGGAAGTATGGTCAAATTACGTAACAGTATAACTGAGCCGATTGCTCATTTTGTAAACAGAGTAAAAACAGGTATTACAACAGCATGGGATTCTGTTCACAATGCTGCAGGAATTAAAAACATTTCTGAAAGTCTTCACACTACAGGTGAAAAGATTAACAGCATATTAAGTTATGATGTAGGAAAAGGTATCAGTGATTGTATATCAGGCTTGGGTAAAGGTTTATCAGAAAAATTACCGTCAATTAATATTACAAATTGGGGTAAAGATATATTAGCAAAATGGGATGGCATGATTGGAAGAATTCATCATAACGGTATCCCAAGCGGTTTATCCGTAGCAGAATATGAAGCGCTTTGGAGAAAAGAAATTGAGTTGTCTGAAAAAGCTATTAAGGAGGCTGCATAATGAATAAAAATGTTATTGAAATTATTGATGCTTTAGCAGCTCATGAAGACCACTCATCTATTGGCGTATTGGAAGAACTGGGAACTAACTCTCCTGACAACGAAGTCAGAGAATATACTTCCCGTGCATTGGTAAGAAAAAATGTTCATGATTCATTGGCAGTTGTTATTATTAATCAGGGTAAAGGTATCAATGACCTTTCTCCGTCTGTTGCAATGAGTACAATTAATGAAATTTTATCTTTAAAAGATAAAACAGAAGTTATCAAAATATTAGACGATACAATCAATATGCATTCAGATGAAAGTGTAAAAGAAAATGCACGTTCAGTAAAATCTTTATTAGCGTTAAGCTAATTATTTATATATAATGGCTTCAAATAAAAAAAGGAAAGTTTTAAAACTTTCCTTTTTTTATTAATTTTAAATATTTCCGCAATACAAATTAAAATATTCCTGTTCGTGTTGACAAACCGGACAAATACAGGGAGCTTCTTTGCCAATATGTGTATATCCGCATTTTGTGCATATCCATTGTGTAGTTTCAGATTTTTTGTATAAGCTTTCATTTTTTATTTCTTCCGCAAGGAGTGAAAATCTGTATGAATGTCTTTTTTCGATTTCTCCGATGTTATGAAACAGCCGTGATATCTCATCAAAACCTTCATGTTTTGCAGTCTGTGATGCATATTTGTATATATTTTCCCATTCGTCTTTTTCAGCATTTGATGCAGAAATCAGGTTTTCGTATGTAGAGCCTTTAAAAAAAGGATAAATTGCATTTGGAGTATAAAAACCGTTGGGTATTTCTTTATAAAAAAGTTTTGCATGTTCTTTTTCGTTTTCTGCAGTTTCCGAAAAGACTTCTGTAATAACATTATACCCCTCTTTTTTTGCAATTTTTGAATAGATAGTATATTTATTCCTTGCCATGGATTCACCTGCAAATGCATTAATAAGCAGCTGTAGTGTTTCAGATTTCTCAAAATTCATAACGGACTCCTTTTTTATTATTATTTTTGTATATAAAATTTAGGGAATTATATACTATTTTACGATAATATTGTTATAATCCAGTCATTCTGAGGGAAATAGCTATTTTATCCCGAAGAATCTCTAACAAAATAAGTTATAGTGATTCTTCACCCCTTAATTGTCATTGGGTTCAGAATGACAATATTTTACTGTAACATTGTATATAGTTACCAAATTTTTTATATTGTCTGATGGTATATTTTTCAAATATTAATTTTTCCTTAACTTTTAAAAAAAACATCAAGATTTATAGTATAAATATGATTGAAGAGTTAAAAATATAAAATAAGGAGGGTTATATTATGGCATTAAAACCGTTACAAGACAGAATTGTTATTAAAGTTATTGAAGATACAGAGCAAACTGCAGGCGGTATCTTTATTCCTGACAGTGCAAAAGAAAAACCGCAAAAAGGTGAAGTTGTAGCTGTTGGTGAAGGCAAAACAAATGATAAGGGCGAAAAAGAACCTATGGGCGTTAATGTAGGTGATGTTGTTCTTTATGCTAAATATGCAGGTACAGAAGTTAAAATGGACGGAGTTGAGTACAAGATTTTGTCTATTAAAGATGCATTAGCTATCGTTGAGTAAATATTATAAAAGGAGAAACATATTATGGCTAAGAAAATTGTATTTGAAGAAGAAGCAAGAAAATCTCTTCTTAAAGGTATAGATGCAGTTGCAGATGCCGTTAAGGTTACACTTGGACCAAAAGGCAGAAATGTAATTTTGCAAAAGAAATTCGGTGCACCTCAAATTGTTAACGATGGTGTTACTATCGCTAAGGAAATAGAACTTGCTGACGGTTTGGAAAATGCAGGTGCTCAGCTTCTTAAAGAAGTTTCATCAAAAACAAATGATGTTGCAGGTGACGGTACTACAACCGCTTCTGTTTTGGCTCAGGCTATCGTCAGAGAAGGCTTGAAGAACTTAACAGCAGGTGCAAACCCGATGTCTATGAAACGTGGTATTGATAAAGCTGTTGAAATTTCTATCAACAAGATTAAAGACTTATCTCACCCAGTTTCTACAAAGGAAGAGATTGCTCAGGTTGCAGGTATTTCAGCAGGTAACAATTCTGAAATTGGTGAACTTATTGCAGAAGCTATGGAAAAAGTTGGTCACGATGGTGTTATTACTGTTGAAGAAAGCAAATCTTTCGGTACTAATTTAAAGGTTGTTGAAGGTATGCAGTTTGATAAAGGTTATATTTCACCTTACTTCGTAACTGATGCAGAAAGAATGGAAGCAGTTTTGGAAGATGCTTATGTTCTTTGTGTAAACAAGAAAATCAACTTAATCGCTGATTTGGTTCCTGTTCTTGAACAAGTTGCACGTGACGGTCGTTCACTTCTTCTTATTGCAGAAGATGTTGAAGGTGAAGCTCTTGCAACTTTGGTTGTTAACACAATGAGAAAAGTATTGAGAGCAGTTGCAGTAAAAGCTCCAGGGTTCGGTGACAGAAGAAAAGCAATGTTGGAAGATATCGCTATCCTAACAGGCGGTCAGATGTTTACTGAAGAGCTTGGTATGAAGCTTGAAAATATTACAACTGACATGATGGGTATTGCAAAACGTGTTACAGTTACAAAAGACGAAACTACAATCGTTGTCGGTAACGAAACAAAAGCTGCTGTTGCAGAAAGAGTTGCTTTAATTAAACGTCAAATCGAAGCTTCTGACTCAGAATACGACAAAGAAAAATTACAGGAACGTATGGCTAAATTGTCTGGCGGTGTTGCAGTTATTGAAGTTGGTGCAGCTTCTGAGATTGAACTTAAAGAAAGAAAATTAAGAATCGAAGACGCTCTTAATGCAACAAGAGCTGCAAATGAAGAAGGTATTGTTCCAGGTGGTGGCGTTGCTCTTATCAGAGTTCAGCAGGCATTGGAAAATAAACTTAATTCAATGACATTTGATTCAGATGATGAAAAGAGTGGTTATAAAATCCTTATGTCAGCTCTTGATGTACCTTTGAGAGCAATTGCAGATAACGCAGGTGCTAAAGGTGATATTGTTGTGGACAATGTAAGAGGCGAAGCAGATGCTTATGGTTATGATGCATTATTAAACAGATATACTGATATGTTCTCAGCAGGTATTGTTGATCCGGCTAAAGTTACAAGAAGTGCTTTAGAAAACGCAGCATCAGTTGCTTCTATGTTATTGACAACAGAAGCAGCAGTTGTTGATATTCCGGAAGAATCAAAAACCCCTGATATGTCAGCAATGGCAGGCATGGGCGGTATGGGCGGTATGATGTAAACAAAATATCGCTAATATAAATTTAAAAAGGCAATTTATAGAATCTATAAATTGCCTTTTTTTATATTTGCTAAATTAATTCATTATACAAATTATTGTATTTTTCAATTGTTTCAAAATCCCAATCACATTCATAATTTAGTGCATTTTTTATTATTACATTCCAACTTGAAGTATTATTTGTATAAAACTCAAGTGCTTTTAAAAATACAGTTTCATATTCAGTGTCATTATTTGTGTTAAGCTCACCGTTTTTAAAAACGCAGCCTGTGTTCAAATCGTCAAAAATATCTGATACAAGCGAGTTTGGACAATTGCTCTTTGACAGTATCGGGATACAGCCGTTTTTTAGTGCCGCATAGAAAATATCTTCTGCACCCAAATAGTTACCGGATGGAATTAATATCATGTCTGCAGCAGACAAAAATTGACGTTTGTTTAGCATTCCTTCTACCGCAACCCATTTTCCGCTAAGAGCAGGTTGTGATTCAAAAAAATCAAATAATGAATGCAGGATGTTGTTGTCAAGTCCTTTGGGGAAATTGTATATAACCTGTAATGTTTTTCTCATCTCAAAAGCTTTTAGCAAAGCAAGTGTAGCTGTTTTTATATCATCAATACCGGTATATTCGTTTATTAAAAATAAAAATAACGGTGCGCTGTAGTATGAGTCTAAATATCCGCGAATTTCAGTATTGTCTTCTTTAAAGATACCAAAATCAATAAATTTTAATTCAATTCTCTTTTGTGAAAACTCTCTTATGATATATCTTTTGTTGAGGAATCGAACTTCTCTGAAATTATCAATGTTAAACTCATTATGAATTTTACTGTCATCCTGAACAGAAAGTTTTAATGGAAGTGATATTATATCAGCCAAAGATTTTGCCCATTCGGGTTTATTGTTTGAATCACAATGAATGATTTTTTTGGAAGCTTTTTGCATGCTGAAATACATTGGATTAAAAGTTTTGTTGTCTTTGTTAGTCATTTGGGGAAATATTTTTAATATTCGTTCATTCATTCTCCATAATGCAACATTCTCTTTTGTATTTTCTGTTGTATCAACATTCTTTCTGTATTCATCATATTTTTTGAGAATATAATTAATATACCCTTTTGTTTTTTTTATAGTTTTGGGTTGTTCTGTTTTAAAAATTGTAGCTAAACAGCTCTTAATGGTATTATCAGCGCATATTTTTTTTATTTCTTCTTCGTTTGCCAGTGTTATAGCGGCAATAAACGGTTCTTCATCAGGAAAGGATTGATAGTCATGTACAAACTGTGCATATTTAATAGGAAATCCTGTTTTCCACCGGCTTTCAAGTTCAAGTCCTAATAAAAACGGTATGTTATATGCGTGTATGATGTCAGGTTTTAGTTTTAGTGCGCATTTTCTTGCTATTTTTGTATATCTTGCAAGGTTTTTTAACTTATAAATATCATTTTTATTTTCAAGTTTTGCTAACTCTTCTGTATAAATCCCATAAATATTAATGTTGTTATATCCGGCCGGTATATGATATAAGGTGGCATTACTTTTTCTGCCTTGTAAAAAATAATCAAATTTTATAGAAGTCTTTTCAAATTTATTATTTTCATCGTTAAATAACGGAATAAGAACTTTTATAACTTTATCAGGATATTGTTTTTGCATTGCAATAATGTAATCAGTTGGGGCTGCTTCAGGAGTAATATATAAAATATCCGTAAAATTCTTTTTTAAATGGCTGTGAAAAAATGATAAAAATCTTTTTTTTGCAAGTCGGTATTGTATTTTTAGTGTATGGCAAAAATCTCTGCAGGAATAAGTTTCCTGAAAATTATCTTCAGTATTATTTTCGATTTGCGATACAATATCCTCCATAGTTTTAAATTATCATATATAGTTTTTTTTATCAAGTTTTTAACAATATTTTCCAAAACCGGATTTTATTATATTATTATAAAATGAGTAATCTTTCAGGAAATATACATTCAGTAGAAACATGCGGTACTGTTGATGGTCCAGGGATAAGGTTTGTAGTTTTTACCCAGGGCTGTCCAATGCGTTGTTTATATTGTCATAATCCGGACTCCTGGAGCACCGGGGTAAATAAGGAGCTATCGGTTGAAGAGATTCTTAATCAATATGATAGTGTAAAAGAGTTTTGCAAGGGCGGAATAACGGTTACAGGTGGTGAACCGTTATTGCAAATTGACTTTGTGACCGAATTATTTAAAATTGCAAAAGCAAAAAATATTCACACAGCACTTGATACTTCCGGAATTTTGTTTAATCCCGATAATACGGCAAGGATGGATGATCTTATGAAGTATACCGATTTAGTATTGTTGGATATTAAACACATTGATAATGATGAACATATTAAATTAACAACACAACCAAATAGAAATATACTGGAGTTTGCGAAATATTTGTCAAATATAAAAAAGCCGGCATGGATAAGACATGTTGTTGTTCCCGGAATAAATGACAAAGAAGAATATTTTGAAAAACTCGGCGAGTTTATGGGTTCTTTGAATAATATAAAAGCCCTTGATGTACTTCCATATCACGATATGGCAATTCCAAAGTATGAAAATCTTGGTATTGACTACAAACTGAAAGGTGTTCCGCCGCTTTCAAAAGATGATGCAATCAAGGCAAGAAACATAATTATTGATGCATACAAAAAGACTAAAATCAAACAGAAATCATAGATTCTATATTTAATCTCCTGTATATTTTACCCCATTACACCTGCTTTTTCCTGATGTTTGAACTGCATTTCGTATAATGCCTTATACTCTCCGTCTTCTATATTGATAAGCTCATCGTGAGTTCCGAGTTCTGTCAATTCGCCATCGTTGATAACAGCAATTCTTGTAGCATTTCTTATTGTAGAAAGTCTGTGAGCAATAATGAATACAGTTCTGTTAACCATAAGATTATCCATTGCTTTTTGAACAATAGCTTCTGATTCATTATCAAGAGCAGATGTAGCTTCGTCTAAGATTACAATAGGAGCATTTCTGAGCATTGCTCGTGCAATAGCAACTCTCTGTCTTTGTCCGCCTGAAAGAGTTGTACCTCTTTCTCCAAGGATAGTTTCTATTCCGTCAGGAAGTTCGCTTATTACGTCTTCAAGATGCGCAGAATGGATAGCAGCCTGCAGTTCTTCTTCTGTTGCAGAAGGATTACCCATCATAATATTTTCTTTTATGGTTCCTGAAAAAAGGAAGTTGTCCTGAAATACCATTGAAATGTTTTTTCTTAAAGAACTAAGGGTGTACTCTTTTATATTAACACCGTCAATTTTAATAGCACCTGACTGAATATCATAAAATCTTGGTAAAAGGTTTACAAGAGTTGTTTTTCCGCCTCCTGAATTGCCGACAATTGCCAGTGTTTCATTTTTATAAACCTTTAATGACAAGTTCTTTAATACAGGATGTTCCGGTATATATTCAAAATCAACATTTTCAAAGCTTATGTTGTCATTAATTCCTTCTAAAGTTCTTGCGTTAGAAAGATCCTTAATCTCAGGTTCCAAATCAAAGAGCTCAAATACACGTCCCATTGCAACAAAAATTGTCTGAAGTGATGTAAGAGTATTTCCTAAGCTCTTAACCGGTTTGTATAACAAAAGTAATGAAGTAACAAATGATGCAAATCCGCCGGCTGTCATTTGTCCTATATTAATCAAATATGTTCCCACACCAAGCACTGTTGCTATACCGAAAGATGCAATAATGTACATTATAGGTGACATCCAGCCTGCACGTTTATATAGCGACATATTTACATTAAATGAATCCCAGTTTTGTTTTCTGAAGTCCTGATTCTGACGATCCTGTAGTCCGTATGCAGCCATAACTTTGTTGCCGGAATATGTTTCATTAATATTTGTTGTTATATTACCGCCAATAACCATGTTTTTATTTGATGCACTTTTAATTTTTTTTCTGATTAAGGCAATAGGAACAAAAGCAACACATAAGACAACAACACCGATTACAGCAAGTCTCCACGAGCTGTATAACATAACAGCAATTAAACCGAGTGCTCCAAATAAGCTTGTTGTGATTGTTTTAACCTGCTCAACAATTCCGTTGGAAGCAATCATCGGGTCGTTCATATATCTTGATATAATAATTCCTGATGAGTTTTCATCAAAAAATTGCGGGTGCATGTGTATAAGCTTTTCAAATAAATCAAACTTAATATCGTTGGTTATTCTCTGGCTTGTCCAGGTGGAGAGATATCCGTTTAGATAACGTAAAACGCCCTGAACGGCTGCAAAAATAACAACACCAACAGAAAGTATGACAGCCATTTGAATACTTGTTATACTAAAATCGTGATTAAACAAAGAAAACTCAAAAGCTTTACCGCCAATAACGTAATCCATGTATGGTTTAAGCGCAAAAGCAGTTACACCATCAAGCAAACCAAGAGGTACAGCTACCAAAAAACCAAGCAGAATCCTGAACCAATATGGCTTGATATATGGCCAAATTCTCGTCATAAGCCAAGTATACTTAAAAGAGTTCTCTGCTGTCGTGTTGGATAATTTCATAACTATTCTCTCCCTGAAAAACAAAGCGCACTAAAAGTGTCTTATTATAAAAAAAATAAAAACTCGCGGAGATGGATTGTCTTGAGTTGCTCGCATTAAACGTGTCTTCGGATTTTGCAGCAATGAATTTCTTTCATTTTGCAAAAGTCCTTCACACTCTGCTCGCTCCCCGCTGTCTTGGATTTGCTCCACGCTCGGAAAGTTTCGCAATTGAACATTCTGTTCAAGTTTGCTCATTTTCCTCGCTATCCAGACTAGCATTGCGTCGTCTGTACGCAAATCCGCTCGAACCAAAAGGACTACCGTCCTTGGTGGTTCTCATCCATTATCTCATTGGATGTTTTCTGTTAAAAACTCGCGGAGATGGATTCGAACCACCGTTGGAAGAGCCAGAATCTTCAGTCCTGCCACTAGACGATCCGCGAATAAATCTTAATTATTATCTTACTCCAAATAAAAAAATCACGCAAGAAGTTTTATTTCCTGCGTGATTTTTTTGTATATTTAGCCTTTTTTTCTGTTCCACCAGTGTTTTTTAGCGTTTGTTTTAACAACATTTTCCTGCTGCTTGCTTTGATGAAGCATTGTTGAACCATATTGGTATTGTCCTGAATAATCAGAAGCTTCTTTTGTAGAAGTTACAACAGCTTTCATATCCTCAGGCATAGCATCTTGTTTTGCTTCATATCTTTTCTTTGTAGTAAATCTTGAACCCGGGAATGTGTTTTCGTAATTTTTTAACGGGTGCTGGTCATAAGTAGTATCTTCAGTTATGTCACCGGCAGTTTTTTCATAAAGTCTTCTTGTTAAATCTTGCTCTGCAGGGTTGGTGTATTTATTACCATTTCCGCCATCACGACCTAAAAAGTGGATTCTTCCGATTCCGTCAGTATAAATTGTTGTGTTCTCTGCAGCATATGCAGCTGTTAAAGACATCATTACCGCAACACTAATTGAAATAATAAATTTTTTATTCATTGTTTTGCTCCTTTTGATTATTGTTTATAACGATATTATAGCATAAGGAATATTAAAAAGTATATCAATTCATAAAACCAAAAATAAAAATATTTGTTATAAGAATTTGAATTGTAACAAAATCTGAAAAATTGTTACAATAGGGGTTATTCCAATATCTGTAAGGGTTTTGCTGTGGATATGTTATATATATTTACTATAATCATTAAAGTTTTTGAAAAATGTGCCGATATAAATGCTGCACAGGTATTTATTTATATAAGGAGTAGTACATGAGTATTCATTTAAACGGACGGAATAATGATTTGTTTGTTTTTAACAAAAAGACAGGAGATAAAAAGAGGAATCAATTTCCTGGTTATCATTAGATTATAATATGTTAAATAAGATGAATAATCTTAATATAAATAAATTTAAAGAAGTGAAAACAGATGAAACTACTTCCTCTGGCAGTTCAGAAGAAACTGCAGATGCAGTAGAAGCAGATGAAACTACTTCAGCAGGTGAAACAGAAGAAACAGAAAATACAGTAAAAACAGATGAAACTACTTCAGCAGGTGGAGCAGAAGAAGCAGAAAATACAGTAAAATATAATGAAACTGTCGGCGGACCCATGATTATGCCAAAGAAACGGGAACCATTGGCTGATGAAGAACCGGTGGTTGACGAAGAACCTATGGTTGATGAAAGACCTGTGGTTGACGAAGAACCTGTTATTGATGAAGAGGTCGGCGAGCCTTTGATTATGCCAAAGAAACGGGAACCATTGGCTGATGAAGAACCGGTGGTTGATGAAGGAC
>CACWIL010000014.1 GCA_902760905.1 uncultured bacterium | reverse complement strand
TCTTATTATATTATATTATATTATTTTTTTAATAATTTAATAATAATGCAATTTTTTTAACGTTTTTAAGCGTCGAATTCAATTTTGAGATCTTGAGGGAAGGTACATCCTACATTTTGCAAAATGACATAAGCTGCATCATTTCCTGCTTTGCAGCATGAATTTAAAGATCTTCCTTTCATAAATTGAGCCAAAAATCCTCCGAGAAAAGAATCACCAGCACCATTTAAGTCAGTAATTTCTTCCATTTTCATTGGAGTAGGGAAACTTTGTAAAATAAAGTCAACTTTATTTCTTTTATAATCATATTTACTGACTAATACTCCATTTCCTCCATCAGTAATAACAAATAGTCTTTCTTTTTCAGTTAATTTTTTAGCAACTTTTCCAAAAATTTCTTTTTTTTCAACTCCTTTGACTCCAGCAAAGACTTCTAATTCTTCTATATTTCCAACGAGCATGTCTGCATGATTGGCAATTTCTACGATTTTATCATAGTGAGCTTGGACCATAAATACTGCACTTAAAGCAAGAATAATGTATTTATTTTCTTTTCTAAATTCGGCACACAAACGTTTGCAAATATCGAATTTTTCTTGTAGGAAATATCCCTCTATTAAAAGTGCATCATTTTCGAAAATTTCTTTTTGGTGTTCATTAACAAAATCTTCAGTTAAGCAATTTGAAGCTTTAATTTCTGGCAACAAGCATCTTTCTTTTTTATAAATTCCTACACCGCAACGAGAAGTGTTCATATTAGGTATAGCTTGAATTAAAGGTTTAACTTTTGCATTTTGTA
The DNA here is from genome assembly GCA_902760905.1 of uncultured bacterium. Taxonomy (GTDB): domain Bacteria; phylum Cyanobacteriota; class Vampirovibrionia; order Gastranaerophilales; family Gastranaerophilaceae; genus CAG-196. Next base: position 14,215 of record CACWIL010000014.1, on the reverse strand, counting down.
AAGCATTCATAATTTTTTCTTTATATCCGTCTTCTCCTGTGGCACCTAGCATTGTTATAGAATATTTATTTTGGTCATTTGGTTCCATATTTAAGCACCATGAACATACTCTTAAAGTATTTTGAATTGATCCTCCTGGGATATAAGTTACTTCTGGTTTACTTTCCAATTCTGAAAAAAAACCTACGTTTGTTTCATCAGCAAAGACAGGTAATGTAATAATTAAGGAAAACAAAAATATAACCATATTTTTAAGATTCATTATAACCTCCATTGCACGAATATTTACAGATGATTAAAACAATTTTGTTTGTTCTGACGGGGCTTTTATTCCAAGATGTCTGTAACCTTCAGGTGAAACTTTTCTTCCTCTTGGAGTTCTTTGTAATAGTCCTGCCTGAAGTAAATACGGTTCACATACATCTTCGATTGTCCGAACATCTTCACTGAGAGCCGCTGCTATAGTTTCAATCCCGACCGGTCCACCGTCATATTTATTTATAATAAGATTCAGGAGTGCTCTGTCTGTATGATCCAGCCCAAATTCATCTATTTTTAAAATATCGAGTGATTCATTTGCTACTTTTTCATCAATGATTCCGTCATATTTAACTATTGCAAAATCAGAAACTCTTTTTATCAGACGGTTCGCAATTCTTGGTGTACCCCTTGAACGTCTTGCAATTGCTTTTGCTCCTTCTTCAGTTATTATAATATCTAAAATTTTTGCTGTTCTCTTAATTACTTCTGTAAGCTCTTCTATTGTATAGAATTCAAGTCTGTAAATCATTCCAAATCTGTCACGAAGTGGCCCTGAAAGCTCACCGGCTTTTGTTGTTGCGCCTATTAGAGTAAATTTAGGAAGCGGAACACGTAAAGTCTTTGCAGTTTGGCTTTTTCCTGTTGTCATGTCTAATGTAAAATCTTCCATTGCAGGATAAAGTATTTCTTCAGCAATTTTATTTAATCTGTGTATTTCATCGATGAACAGTATTTCACCACCTTTAAGAGACATTAAAATCCCGATAATATCCCTTGGACGTTCAAGCGCAGGAGCTGATGTAATACGAATATCAACTCCCATTTGTGCTGCAATAACTCCTGCAATGGTTGTTTTCCCAAGACCAGGGGGACCGTAAAACAACAGATGATCAAGCGGCTTTTCTCTAAGCTTAGCTGCATCCAGAGTTATCTTTAAAGTTTCTTTTAGTGCGCTCTGACCTATATAACTGTCAAAATCTTTAGGTCTTATACTGTTTTCAAAAGTTTTGTCATATTCAATATTTTCAGGTTTGATAATAGGATTCTTATTTTTCAAAGAATCTGTTTTTTTACTCCTCAAATCTTCATCATCTGATAATATTGCCATAGAATTATTATATCATAAATTTGGGAAATATATATTTTTACGCTTAGTTCGTTTAGCATACACGATTTGTGTAATTCCCCTTTATATTATCCCTTATATTGTTGAATAGTGTTTCTAGTACATAATCTATATATTCAACTGTATTATAGGCGAGATGTGGTGTTATTAGTACATTAGGCATTTCTAATAACTTTTCCGATATTTTATAATTTTCTGTTGTACTCATTGTTTCTCCGCCAAGTGCAGACGAAGTTTTTCCTTTTTTATAATCACTTTCCAGTATATCAAGTCCCGCTCCATGTACTTTTCTTGTTTTTAAATTTTCGTATAATGCTTTAAGGTTTAAAAGTTCTACACTTGATGTGTTTACGATATAAACACCGTCTTTCATTTTTTTAAACTCGTCTTTGCCTATAATTTGATAATTTTCTGTGGTAAATGGCATGTGGAGATAAATTATATCGGATTCCGCCAAAAGTTTATCAAAAGGAACAACGTTGCAGAATTTTTCAAATTGCGGTATGTCCTTGTATGACGAAACCAATACATTCATGTCAAAAAAACGTGCTATTTTAGCCAGTTTAACTCCGACTTTACCACAGCCGATTATACCTATTGTTTTTTTATTCAAAAGTTCTCCTTCATATTTTTTTGGATTAATATTTTTATTTCTGATATCAAGCATTGCAGTTTTAATGTTTCTTGTTAAATCAATTATTACTCCGAGCGCAAATTCTGCTACTGCTTCTTCTCCATATTGTTCAACATTAATTACGTTTATTCTGTTTTTTACACAATAATCCAAATCAATATGTGTAAAGCCGTGAGAACGGGTAGCAATCATTCTTAAATTTTTGAATTTTTTTAAAACTTTTTCCGTTAAAATTGAAGAACGATACACGCAAAGAATGCAGGTTTTTTCATATTCTTCATTATTCAGTTTCGTATTATCAGTCAAAGCATCTTCTTTAAAGGTAATCTCAAATTCCGGGTAGATTTTTTTGTAATTATTTCTTTCAAAGAATGCTTTTTCAGATTCCCGCAAATCAAAAAATAATATATTCATAAATATCTCCTTTATGAAGACTATTGAATATAATATGAAAATTTTCTATTACTCAATTGGTAATATAAGTTTAGTTACCTGATTATATTATTCTATATATTAACTACTAAATATGCTCTGAGCAATTAATTTTTGATATTGAATATCTGAAATATTTTTACTTTCATCAACGTACATTCTGCCGTAAAAGAATGACATAGATTCCGATTTTATTTGTCCGCTTCTTGCATTTGAGCGTTCGGTTAAAAAAGACTGAGCCTGTTCCAGATAATTCCCTCCATTAACATGTGAAAATTCTTTAAGTTCTGATAAAGATGAACAGCCTGTTTTTGAGAGTATTGCCTGATAACTTTTTGTTGCCGCTTTTTTAGCTGCTGTAAATAAATCATATTTTTTATTTTCAAGATTAAATTTTTCAAACCATTTTGTTTTCTGTTTTTCCCTGTTTTCCTGTTGTGCATCAAGACTGCTCAATACTCTTTTTTCTAGAGCTGTTTTATCATTTTGCATTTGTAAAATAGCGTAATCTTCCAGATATAATTTTTTCCCGTTTTCATCATATATATATTCTTTGTTACCGTTCATCTGATCAACAAACACCATTTTGTTTGTGCCGTTATGTAAAAACAGCTTCCCGGTCGTTTTGTCGCTTTTCCACGCAGAAGTATTTTGTTGGGTATTAAATTTTGTATCTGTTTTCTGACCTGAAACTTGTGACACAGAATTACTCCTTATTATCCTATATATATTATAAGTTTATATAGTGTAAAAAATTGCCTTATTTAAAAGTTTTTATTAAGATATGTAACAAAATTTGACAAAAGAGTTTACTTTTTTTACATACTGTTGCAATAATGTAGAAGTAAGAAGTATATATCTTAAATATCACAAATCTATCAGGGGTAATAATTATTTGCAATGATGCGAATAGTAGCCCAGGGTAAGTCAAAAGGGTAAATGTATTCGGGGTAAGGATACCGAACAACGTAACGGATATGGTTTACAAAAAGGAAGTATTAAGGAGTATTCAAACAACTTGCTAAGGATAGCAAAGCTGAATACGAAAATTATTACAAGGTCGTTTTACTTGATATTTCCAAGGGTAAAAACAATGAGTATTGGTATATTATTGTTTGCCCAAAAGAATGGATTAGTATAGTACATATTTTCCATTTATTAAACTCCCAATAAATATGGGGTAAAAAGTTGTATTAAAAATATGACTCTCCCCAAAACTAAGTCTGAAACTCAGGCTTGGTTGGACTGCATTTATTTATCTGTAAGTGCTGCCGTGGGAGAAGCTGTGCGTTTTTACGTACAAAAATAAAAAACTAAAAAGAAAGAGAGATACATAGAAAAAACAAAAACCGTGCAAGGAAGCATGGTTACAAGTACGTATCGTAAGAGAGAAAGGAGATCAATCTATGACACTCACAATCAACACAAACATCCCTTCATTGATTGCCCAAAGAAATTTGGAGAATGCAACAAAATCACTCAATACATCTTTGGAGCGGATGACAACCGGTTTTAAGATTAACAAAGCATCTGATAATGCTGCAGGTTATTCTATAGCCGACAAATGGGTAACTCACTTGAGTTCTTTAGACATTGCAACCGACAATGCATCTATGGGTAACGATTTGTTAACAACGACAGAAGAAACATACGGTTTATTAACATCTCATTTACAAAGAATTAGAGACTTAGCTGTTCAGGCCGGAAATGGAACTTATGGTTCAACATCTTTAAAAGCTATGCAATCGGAAATTTATGCAAGACTTGAAGAAATTAGCAGAATATCCGGTAATGCTGAATATAATGGTATCAAACTTATGTTATATTCAATGCAGGCTTCTGATGCTGATTTTAACAAAAAATTAGGTATGAGTTCGGATGGTATTAATTTACAGGTTGGATTGTATGCAGAAGGTGACAGTGTTATTAATCTAGATATTGATTTGTTTAAGAATGCGACAGTAAGCGGATTATTCAAATCAATGGAAAGTACAACTATTCAAGGTGTAACACTTAAAAATATGATGGATGATGCAAAAGCCTCAACATTTACACCTTCATCATCTAAGTATAATTCAGATGACGGTTATGCTATATTCTCAGCTGCTTGTTCAGGTCTAAAAGTTTTATCAAAAAACTCAAATACCGGTGAATATTCATTTATTCTTCAAACAGCTACTAATAGAGGAGCTAATAAAATGATTGGATTCATAGATGAAGCAATAACAGATATTTCAAGCAGAGTAACAAGTATAGGTGCTGCTCAAAATAGAGTTGATTCTGCAATAACAGCTCTTGACGTACAATCACAAAATATTACTTCTTCATTATCAACATTACGTGATACTGATGTTGCAAGCGAATCATCTAAGTATATTCAGTCTCAAATTCTTCAGCAGGCTTCTGCAACATTACTTGCAACAGCAAACCAGTCTCCAAGTATTGCATTAAACTTGATATAAGAATAACAAGAGGTAGAATATGTCAAATAATAAATATCCTGCAAAGTTGTTGGTTAGGGATAAATATTCAGAGTAGCGATATTCTGATTAACTTGAAAAGACGTTTTATTCAAACGTCTTTTCTTTTTGCGCAATCCGGTAATATATTTTATATTAGTTCATGTTATTATAATTTTATGGATTCAATTAGAGCTTTAGTTTTAAACGATTTAGATTATATAGAAAATGCTTTTAGCAAAGTTAGTCAAAAAGATTCTTTTATATTTGCCGATTTGGATACTTTTTTGCAGGGAAAATCAAAACGTATTCGCTCTTTATTGAGTATTCTGTATTTAAAGGCTAATAATTATTTTGATATAAGTAATGAAATTTTGGATATGTTGTTTGCTTGTGAACTTATACACAATGCTTCATTGTTACATGATGATGTTGTTGACGATTCATTTTTAAGGCGTGGAGTTCCTACACTATATGATAAGTATGGTTCAAAACTGTCAGTTATATCAGGTGATTATATTTTATCTATTGCGGTAGAAAAACTTATGCAGCTTAATAATAATAAAGTATTATTATTTTTTTTTGATGCTGTTAAAAGTATGAGTCAGGCAGAAATATCCCAGTATTTTTCAAGAAATTCTGATATTTCTATTCAAAAATATTTAAATATAGTTCAGGGTAAAACTTCATCATTATTCTCTGCCTGTGTTAAAGCTTCAGCATTATTATCAGGGTTGGATGTTAACATAGCTGAAAATTTCGGTAAAAATTTCGGAATACTTTTTCAGATTAATAATGATATGGAATCTGATTCAGCTGATAACGATAAAAAGAATGGTGTAAACAATGTTGTTGATATATTAGGTATTGAAAAAACTTTAGCTTTAAAAGATAATTATAAAGAAGAGTTGAGAAAAATACTGTTAGATTTTCCGAATAACAAATATACAAACGGAATAAAGGATTTGATTAAGTTATTATGATTGATAAAGAAAAAGTTAAAGCAGAACTTAAAGAAATATGGGAAACAGTAGTCTTTGTCGTTGTTGCTGTGATTATAATAAGATTTTTTATAGCTGAGCTCCGTTGGATACCTTCCGGTTCAATGCTTCCGACTCTTGTTGGTGGTCAGGGGCTTGTAGGTGACAGAATTGTAGTGGAAAAACTTACAAAATTTCCCAATGTTATTAAACATCATAAATTTGAAAATACTCCAAATCGTGGTGACATAATGATATTTTATCCTCCATTTGTAAAACTGAATGCTGATCCGATATCTGTATTTAGCCGTTTAACAGGATTTTTCTGTAAGGATGTTGCATATATTAAAAGGGTTGTCGGATTGCCAGGTGAAAAATTTGAGATTAAACACGATGAAAAAACCGGTATTTTCAGGGTATATATTAATGACAAACCTTTACAGGAAGATTATATTATGAGTGAGTTTGACTTTCATAAATGTAAATCTGATATGTATTGCGGACCGCTTATAATTCCTGAAGGTCAGTATTTTATGATGGGCGATAACAGAGGAAACTCTCTTGACAGTCGTTTTTGGGGTACTTTACCACAGGAAAGATTTATAGGCAGGGCTGTATTTGTATTTTGGCCGCTAAATCGTATGAAAATCTTAAAATAAATATAAGGGGCAATTTTAATGTTATCAGACGGTAAAAAACTTGGAGCATTTATAGTTCCGACAGGTGTCGGTGCTTCTATTGGAGGTTTTGCCGGTGATGCAAGTGTCTATGCGCAGAAAGTTTCAGAAAAATGCAAACTTATTGTTAACCCTAATGTAGTTAATGCTGCTTGTTTTTCCGGAATAAACAGTAATATGTTTTATTTAGAAGGATATGCTGTAGATGAGTTTTTCAGGGGAAAGTATAGTTTGTTGCCGTCAAAAAACAATAAGATTGGTGTAGTTTTTGATAAATCAATTTCGCAAAATGTTCTTAATATTCATATTAATACAATAAATGCTGTTAAAACTGTATACGGAATTGATGTAATAGGATATGAGATTACTGACGAAGAAGTCGGAGTAAATTTTTATGTTGATGAATCAGGTGCATCAATGGGAAATGTTGATAATCTGAGCACTATTAAAAAATCTTCCGAAAAACTTTTGCACAATGGGGCTGATGCAATAGCAATAGTATGTATGTTTCCAGATGATGAAGGTGATGATTATGCAAACGGAGTAGGTGTTGATCCTGTTGGTGGTGTTGAAGCAATTATATCGCACTATATTACAAAAGAACTTAGTCTTCCATGTGCACACGCACCTGCTTTTTGTGAAACAGCGATTCCATCTAAAATAGTTGATCCCAGATGTTCTGCCGAATACATTACGCCAACATTTCTGCCATGTATATTGATAGGTTTAAGTCAGGCACCAAATCTGGTAAAAAATGGCGGTATAAATATTGACAATCTTGATTTTCTTGTAATGCCTTACAACTCTCTGGGCGGAATTCCTGTTCTTGAGATGCAAAAACGGGGTAAACCAATTTATGCTATAAGAGAAAATAAAACAGTTCTTGATGTTACATCTGAAAAATTGAGCATAAATTGTAAAATTTTAAATACATATCAGGAACTTGTTGATATACTATAGTGCTTTGTAAAATTCATGTTGGTAATATGTTCAATTAACTTGGTTAAATTAACACTTTTACCACCTGTTAAAAACGTGATTTTCCAAAGCCGTTCGACCCACTAGGATACATTTACCCCTTAGTCAATGTGATTTTTGAAAGCTGTTCGATCAACTAGTATACATTTACCCCTTAGTCAATGTGATTTTGAAAGCCGTTTAACCTACGAGGATTTATACACTCCTATCCCCTGGATTTTGTGTTTTCAAATATAGCACGGCTCTGGCTCAGTGCAAGCATTCTTAATGAGCACATACCCTTAGTTCTTTCCATTACTCCTATACTTGAAAGTCTTGATACTACAAACTCATTTAAATCATCAGGTGAAATAAAAAGCGGGCAATCTTTATTACATTCTTTTGAGCTAAACGGACAAGTCATATGATTTTACACCTCATCACTCAAGTCTTTTAAAGCTTGTTCTAACTGTTCATCATTCGGAGCTTTTCCGTGCCAGCTGGCTTGATTTTCCATAAAAGAAACACCTTTGCCTTTAATTGTATTAGCTATAATTGCACATGGTTTTGTTGATTTTTTAGCCTGGATATATGCATCATAAATCTGATTATAGTCATGACCGTTAATTTCTATTACATTCCAGTTGAAAGCTCTGATTTTATCGTTAAGATTATCAAGAGCCATAACTTTTTCAGTATTACCGTCAATTTGAAGCCGGTTTCTGTCTATTATTGCAATAAGATTATCCAATGTCCTGTGTCCGGCTTGCATAAAAGCTTCCCAACACGAACCTTCCTGAAGTTCACCATCACCAAGGTAAACAACAACGGTAGCTGCATTATTATCTAATTTTAGACCCATAGCAATACCGCAGCCTATTGAAAGTCCCTGTCCTAGAGAACCGGTAGATGTTTCTACACCTTTAAGGTGATTTTTAGATGGGTGACCTTGTAATTTTGAACCGAATTTCCTGAATGTTAGCAATTCCTTTTCGTCTAAAATACCATGTTGTGCAAGTATTGAATAAAGAAGCGGTGAGGCGTGCCCTTTTGATAGAATAAATCTGTCACGATTATCAAAATCAGGCGATTTGTCCCATTCCTTCGGTATATTCAGGCATTTGTTGTAGAGTACGTTTAATATATCCGCACCTGAAAGCGAACCGCCCGGATGTCCTGATTTTGCCGCATGAATCATTTTAATAATATTTATTCTTGTTTTTCTGGATGCTTTTTGAAGTTCTTTAATTTCATTTTCTGTTAACATCGTTTATCCTTTATATGTAATTGCCTTTATTAAAAACAATGGCAGAGCCGGAAAAATTCTTTTAAATCTTTCTGGCTGAGATACGGTTCTGTATAACCACTCTAATCCAAATTTTTGCCATATTTTTGGTGCTCTTTTGACAGCTCCTGACCAAACATCAAGACTTCCGCCTATTCCAACCATTAAACACGGTGGTAAGATTTTTTTTGCATTGAAAATAAAAAATTCCTGCTTTGGAGAGCCGAGTGCAACTAATATCAGTTTTGCATTTACCTGTTTTAGATCTTCATAGATAGTTTTATTTTCATTAAAGTACCCGTTATGAAAATATGCTATATTTAATCCATCAATCTCATTTTTAAGATTTTCAACAGCTTTTGTTATTATTTCTTCTTTTGAACCAATTATAGCGACAGGTAAGTTCTTTGCAGCACATTCTTCAAGAAGTTTTTTTGCAAAATCTATTCCCGGTATTCTGGTGCAGTCCTGTCCTTTTAGTTTTAAAGCGATTTTTATACCGATACCATCAGGAATAATCATTTCGGCTTCTTCAATAATTTTCCTGAAATCAGGGTTTTGTTCTTTTTCTTTAAACATTTCAGGATTAATTGTAATAACCTGCGAAACTTTATCAGAAAATATTAAGGCTAATCCTTTATTTACTCCCTCTTCAAAGGTATAATTATTAATTTCAGTTCCCATTAAATTTACTGTCATAATAAATTATTATATATATAGTTTGAAAAAATTACAATTGTTAATATGCTAATGTCTTAATTATATCTTATACCCTATTGAAATATTATATTTTATGTTCTAGAATCTTGTTAAATAAGAAAGGAGATACGTATGAAAAAAGTATTAACAGTTTTGGCGCTAATTGCATTTTCAGGTTCTGTATTCGCAGCATCAGGCTGGACAAAGTTTACTAATTCCGTAAATAACGGACTTAATACCGTTGTAAAAAAAGAACAACAATTAAATGACAGTATTGATAAGGCTCAGTCTGACAGAGCTAAAGCTAAAGCAGAAGCTAAGGCTAAACAGGATGCGCAAAAAGCTGCAGCTGAAAAGAAAGTAGCAGCTCAAAAGAAAGCATATAATGATACTAAAAAGAATGTAGAAGAAGAAGTTTCTTTCTGGAAGAGCCTTAAATTCTGGAAATAGCGATAATTAACACAGTTATTTTTAAGACGGTTATTCATTAACCGTCTTTTTTCATGTATAATGTTATTATGATTGACAGATATTCAAGAGAAGAAATAAAAAAAATTTGGGATTTGGAATCTAAGTTTAACTATTATTTAAGAGTTGAACTTGCTGTTTGTGAAGCTTATGCGAAACTTGGACAAATCCCGCAAAATAACCTGGATGAGATAAAAGAAAAAGCATCTTTTTCAGTAGAAAAAATTGATGAAATTGAAAGAGAAGTAAGGCACGATGTGATAGCATTTCTTACAAATGTTAATCAAAATGTCGGAAAAGAAAGTGCAAAATACATTCACATGGGACTGACAAGTTCTGATGTTATTGATACTGCATTTGCTCTTCAAATAGTTGATTCATCTGATATTATTTTAAAAGATATTGATGAGCTGATTAATGTTTTAAAAAAACTTGCTTTAAAATATAAAAATACAGTTTGTATAGGGCGCTCTCACGGTGTTCATGCAGAAGTTACAACATTCGGTTTTAAACTTCTAAACTGGTTAGATGAAGTTGAACGTGCAAAAAGCAGTTTTGAATATGCTCTTAAAGAAGTTACTGTAGGTCAGATATCAGGACCTGTTGGTACATACAGTAATATTAATCCGGAAGTTGAAAGATTAGCATGTGAAATTCTTAATTTACCCCCTGCAAAAATTTCAACTCAGATTATTTCGCGTGACAGACATGCTAAATTTATGGCATCTCTTGCTTCTATAGCCGCAATTATAGAACAATTTGCAACAGAGATAAGGCACCTTCAGAAAACTGAGGTAAGAGAAGTCGAAGAAGGTTTCGGAAAAGGACAAAAAGGCTCAAGTGCTATGCCTCATAAAAAGAACCCTGTTTTATGTGAAAATTTATGTGGCTTGGCTCGTGTTGTACGTTCTAATATGATTACTGCGTTTGAAAATATTAACCTTTGGCATGAAAGAGATATATCACACAGTTCGGCAGAAAGGATAATTTTCCCGGATTCGTTGATACTGGTCGATTTTATGCTTCACAGATTTACAGAGGTTATGAAAAATCTCGTTATCCACGAGGATAATATGCTCAAAAATACAAGACTTTACGGTGGTGTAATTTATTCACAAAAAGTTATGCTCAAACTTGTTGATAAAGGATATTCCAGAGAAGAAGCATATTCTATCGTACAAAAACATGCTCTTAATGCTCTTAATGGCGGAAATTTTACCCAGGGTATCCGTGAGGAAAATGTTCTTACACAGAGTGAATTGGAAAGCTGCCTGGAAGTTGATGATTACCTTAAAAATATAAAAAGTGTTTATGAAAGGTTTAGTTTTTAATATATGAAAAAGTTGTTTTTGTTATTTGCTTTACTTGTTACGATAATTTCATGTATTGCTTTTGAAAGACCAAGGTGGGTTGGACAACCAATTTACGTATTTATTCCTGAATATGAAAATATGAGTGAGCTTATGGAGCAAGCCTTTATTGCATGGCAGGAAAAATCTAACGATCTTATCAGGTTTAAATTTGTAAGTCGCCCTGACCTTGCCAACATAGAAGTTGAATTTGTTGATTTTGTATCAAGTTGTAATGATGCAAATGCAGTTGGTTGTACAGAAATGTCAACACGCGGCGGTGAGTACTATAAAGCATATGTAACTATCGGAACAAAAGAATATCAACGCAGCTATTCAGGCGGACATTATACAAGAAAAATTGTTACAAGAACAAAAGACCATATTTACGGTGTTATGCTGCATGAAGTGGGTCATGCTATCGGGTTGGAGCATTCACAAAACGAAGGAAGTATTATGTATCCGTACGATTTGGATTCAATGCAGTATTTAACAGATGAGGACATGGTGCTCCTATATAAGAAATACCATTGATATTGTAAATAATTGTAAATTTTTGTAAATTTACCACTTGAAAAATTGTAAAACATACCCTTGTTAGTTGACTACTAATCTTGACGGGGTATGATGAAATAACATGCGGTCATGTATATGGGATAATTATGCCCTTAGCATGAAAAGGTTGAAAATATAAAAATAGCATAAGTTTAACCGCATAAAATTGAATAGTTTAAAAGGTATGTCGCAGTCTTAGTTACGTTTGACTACCCTGAATATATAAATTATAACGTACATCACTATAGAATAAATGAGGTGAATTAATGTCGACAGAATACGCAAAAAGAGTAACGCCAATGGGTATACCGAATACTCGTTTGGACGATTTACCGGATTTAATTGACGTGCAAAAAAAATCATTTGAATGGTTTTTAAAAGAGGGGCTTAAGGAAGAATTATTAGCATTTTCTCCTGTAAAGGACTACACAGGAAGATTAGAGCTTCACTTCTTGCCTAACTACACGTTTGACAACGCAAAATATACGGTTGAAGAAGCTCGTATCCATGATACGACTTACGCTAAACAACTTCGTGTAATGGTCAGATTAGTAAACCGTGACAGCGGTGAAATTAAAGAGCAGGAAGTATACATCGGTGATATTCCTACAATGACTGATAAAGGTACATTTATTGTAAACGGTGCGGAACGTGTTATCGTTTCTCAGATTGTTCGTTCTCCTGGTGTTTACTTCAAGAGAGAAATCTCTCCAACCGGTAAGAGATTATATAACGCAACCATGATTCCTAACAGAGGTGCATGGTTGAAGATTGAAACAGACTCTAATGACGTAATTTACGTTAAGATTGATAAAACAAGAAAAATTCTTGCTACAACATTACTTAAAGCGATGGGTATTACTGTTACCGAAATGGAATCTTTGTTCACTCACTTTGAATTCCTGAAAAAGACTTTGGACAAAGATACGACAGAAACTACTGATGATGCTTTAATTGAGTTGTACAAAAAATTAAGACCCGGTGATCCTGCATCTGCTCAGGGCGGACGTCAGATTCTAGAATCAAGATTCTTTGATGAAAAGAAATACGATATAGGTCGTGTAGGTCGTTACAAATTAAACAAAAAACTTAACTTAAATATTCCTAAGAACCAAAGAACATTAACAGTTCAGGATATTGTTGCATCAATCGAGTACTTAATTAACTTAACTTATGATGAAGGTACTCTTGATGATATCGACCATTTAGGAAACAGAAGAATCCGTTCAGTTGGTGAACTTCTTCAAAACCAATTCAGAGTAGGTCTTTCAAGAATCGAAAGAATTGTTAAAGAAAGAATGGCATCACAGGATTCTGAAACATTAACTCCGTTGAACTTACTTAATACAAAACCATTGGTTGCTTCATTAAAAGAGTTCTTCGGTTCATCTCAATTATCACAGTTTATGGACCAGATTAACCCATTGGCTGAACTTACTCACAAAAGACGTGTATCAGCATTAGGACCTGGTGGTTTACAGAGAGAAAGAGCAGGATTTGCAGTTCGTGATATTCACCCTTCTCACTATGGACGTATTTGTCCGGTAGAAACTCCTGAAGGTCCGAACGCAGGTTTGATTGGTTCATTGGCAACTCACGCAAGAGTTAACGATTATGGTTTCGTTGAATCTCCGTTCTTTGTTGTTAAAGACGGTAAGGTTACTGATGAAGTTGTTTATATGACAGCTGATGAAGATGAAAACTTCCGTTGTGCTCCTGCTGACGTTCAGTTAAATAAAGATAATACATTCAAACAAAAACAGGTTCCTGTAAGGTATAAATCAGAGTTTATTATGTCTGATTCTTCAAAGGTTGACTTTGTCGGTGTTTGTCCTATTCAGATTATATCAGTTGCAACATCTATGATTCCGTTTATTGAACATGATGATGCTAACCGTGCACTGATGGGTTCAAACATGCAACGTCAGTCAGTACCGCTTTTGATTACTGAACGACCTGTTGTTGGTACCGGTATGGAACGTCGTGTAGCAAAAGACTCAGGTATGGTAGTTTGTGCTAAATGCGATGGTACGGTTGAAAGAGTTGTAGGTGAAGAAATTGTTATCAGAGATTTACAAGGTAAAGCTCACTTACATACATTAATGAAATATGTTCGTTCAAACCAGGATACATGTATTAACCAAAAACCGATTGTTCACGAAGGCGATATGGTTAAAGCAGGCGATGTAATCGCAGACGGCGCTTCAACAAGCTGCGGTGAGCTTTCAATCGGTAAAAACATTTTGGTAGCATATATGCCTTGGGAAGGATATAACTTCGAAGATGCTATTTTACTTTCTGAAAGATGTGTACATGATGATATCTTTACATCA
>CACWIL010000013.1 GCA_902760905.1 uncultured bacterium | reverse complement strand
TCAAAACCTACCCTTACTGCAGTTCTGGCAGCATCCATTGCGACATTGCCGCCTCCGATTACAATTACAGATTTTCCTGTTTTTAGCGGTGTTGCTGATGTTTCATCATTTGCCTGCATAAGATTTACTCTGGTTAAGAACTCGTTTGCAGAAAATACACCATTCAAATTCTCACCCGGAATATTAAGCATCTTCGGCAGTCCAGCCCCGGAACAGATGAAAACAGCATCAAAACCATCTTCTTTTAACTGCTGTAATGTTATTGATTTTCCGACTATAACATTTTTCTCAAATTTAACACCCATTTTTTTGAGTGAATCAAGCTCTCTGTCCAACACTTTTCTTGGAAGTCTGAAAGGAGGAATGCCATATCTTAAAACACCTCCGAATTTATGCAGTGCTTCAAAAATAGTAACGTCATGCCCTGCTTTTCTCAAATCAGCAGCAGCTGTAATGCCTGCACAACCTGAACCTACGATTGCAACTTTTTTGCCGGTCGGAACAATCTCAGGATCTTTTGGAGTTGTATTATCACCTGTATATCGTTCAAGAGCTCCGATTGCTATAGCCTCACCTTTTAAACCAAGAACGCATTTCCCTTCACACTGTCTTTCCTGAGGACAAACTCTGCCGCAAACAGAAGGAAGCATGCTTGTCTGACGGATTATTTCACCCGCTTCTTCCAGCCTGTTTTCTTTCAGTGCTTTTATAAAATCCGGTATTTTAATGTTGACAGGACAACCCTGTACGCATCTGGGATTTTTACAATTCAGGCACCTTGACGCTTCTGCTTTTACCTGTTCTGCCGTTAAATTCTCTTCTACTGGATTAAAATTATGACGACGTTCAAATCTGTCCTGTTCTGCCGGTTTTTGACGCATTTTTATCTCCATTCTTAATTAAAGGTTATATTCTTATGAAATTATACCAAAAAATTGCTATTTATAAAATTTTAATTCATAGGTTTGATTACTTCATTTATAAAATCAATTTCACTAAGTTCCAGTCCGTATTTTTGATACAATTTTTCGTCAGTCCATTCTTTCGAAAAATCTTGTAACGGGAATCTTGTAACGGGATAAGTTCGAAAGATTTTTTTGAAATATTTAATGAATGACGGTTAAAGAATAATAATGCTCTGAAAAACTTTGTTTTTATATAGCTAAGACAGTTTTCAGCTTCTTTTCTGTCTGAAAATTTTCCTATTTGTAAAAAAGTTTCCGTACAAACTTCCCCGGGTTCTGCGAGTATTATCTTTGGTGGAACTGTTGATGTTCTGGTATATGCTTTAGAAAAAAATAATTTATAACTTAATGCAGATGATATATTTTTTGTTACGGCTGACGGACTTAAATATCCGGAAATTCTTTTTGCACATCCCTTTCTTCCTCTGACCCCATAAATTTTATACAAGCCCTCACCTTCCGAGTCACAAACTTCTAGTTCGGGATAACGTTCAGGAGCATTGAACAAATCGGCATAAAATCCAAACGGATTTCTGGATAATACAATTGACGAAAATTTTTCTTCACTTTTTTTTAGGGCCTTTTTTATAATTGACTCCTGCCTGTAATCACGAATGACAGTATTTGTGTACTTATTTTTCAAAAACCGTTTTGTAATTCTCTCCGTTCCGTCAAGTGAGAAATGATGATATTCTGTCTTTCCGTTATAAATTTTTGACCACACAAAATAACAAACACCGCCGTCAATATGCAAATCCGGAAAACAAGCCTGACCATCTTCAAAATCATAGAGAATTTTTATTCCTCTTTGCACTGTCACCAGTTCCGCCGCCGTCAACAATCTGATATGGCGGATTACCTATTATTACATCGATATTCAGGTTTCTGTAATCGCTTAATTCTAAAAAATTTCCCTGAATTATATTTTTAGTGAGAATTTCTTCTGTTTTATTCAATATACACTTTTCAGGTTCTTTTTTTAGTACTGTTTTGTATTGCTTTCTCCAAATTTCAGCAAGTCTTTTTCTTGCTTTTATTACGTTATCCTTCAGTAAGTCTATACCGTATATACTGTTAAGCGCAGCAAAAAATGTTTCTTCATCTTGAGCCTTCTTTAGCTTTCTTGTTAAAATTGCCGTCAGAAAGTTTCCGTCACCGCAAGAAGGTTCAAGAAATATTTTATCCGGCTGACTGAACTCACTCTTTAGCAAATCAAGCATTGAATCAACTTCTTTTGATGCAGTCAAAACTTCACCGTGCTTTTTCATTCGCTCGGTGCTTCTTATCTGAATTTCTTTTTTCTCTTTTTTAATCAACAGATTACCCCAACAGCCAAATCCCAATTAGCGCAAAAAGTATTAATGCGGTATTAAAATGCAAAAATGTAGGAATGCAGGTGTCAAAAATGTGATTATGTTGTCCGTCTGCATTAAGTCCTGCCGTTGGTCCAAGAGTTGTATCGGAAGCGGGGGAACCGGCATCACCGAGAGCTGCAGCAGCGGCAACCAGAATAATTATCTGCTCCGGATTAAATCCCATTTTTACACATACCGGCACAAATAATACCGCAATAATCGGAATTGTACCAAATGAAGTTCCTATTCCGATGGTTATAAACAAACCCAATACAAGTATTATAAGTGATGTAAGTATTATATTCTGAGGCAGATAATTAAGTATTAAATTAACCAGAGTTTCAATTGCCCCTGTTTCTTTGAGAACAGAAGCAAATCCTGCTGCAACAAGCATAACAAATGCAACATATCCCATAAGGTAAATGCCTTCATTCATCATATGATCCATTTTATCCTGAGGAATAACTCTGCACGTAAATATAATTCCCAAACCGACAAGTGCACCCAGCGGAAGCGATTTTGTAAAAAGCTGAACTATAAAAGTCGCAATCGCAGCCAGAATAATTATCCAGTGTCTTTTGCGAAATTTTACTTCCTTCAGATTGTTATTTGCAATATTTTTGTTTTCGTAAATACGTGGTTTTCTGTAAGAAATAAACAGAGCCACGAGAAGTCCGACTAACATTCCGACTCCGAGAATAAGTGTTGATTTCCAAACGTCCTCTCTCAAAACATTTACACCGTTTTGTATCATATTGTCAGCAATAAGATTTTGGAAAATCAGACCAAATCCGACCGGAATCGCAATATACGGCATTTTTAAACCAAAAGCAAGTGTACAGGCAACCGCACGTCTGTCTATCTTTAAGCTGTTCATAACACTCAGAAGCGGCGGAATAATAATCGGAATAAATGCAATATGAATAGGTATAATATTCTGCGATGCCATTGCTATTAAAGCAATAATAGAAAATAAAACAAGTTTTTTACCTGAAACTATATTCGTGATTTTATTTGATATAACATCAGTAAACCCCGAATGAGCCATGGTTGCAGCAAAAGCTCCCAGCAAAATATAACTCAGAGCCGTTTCGGAGTTTCCGCCCATGCCAGATATAAAAACATCCATTACGTGTTTAATATTCATCCCTGAAAGCAATCCGGCACAAAGGGTTGCAATAATTATAGAAAGCAACACATTAATTTTTCGTACACATAAAATACACAATAAAATTACTGAAAGCAAAGCAGGATTTGTAACAAGAGATATAAAACTACCCATATTCTAACCGGCTTCTTCAATTTGTTGCAACAAATCTATTATTTCAAGCGCAATTTCTTTTTGTATTGCTTCCGGAAGCAGTTTTAAATATTCAAAAGATTCAGCAATTTTCTGATCGGTATCATACCACCTTCTTAAAACATATGAAAAAGCATCTGTTAAGATGTTTTGAGATAAATCGATTCCGTTTTCTTTTGATGTTTTAATAATTAAATCTGCACATTTGTACTGTGTCATAATGTTAGCATTACGCATTAAACTTACTGCCAGACTTACTGTAGGGTCAATATCATACCAACGTTTATACATATTAAAACCTGCTTTCTTAATATTAATACTATATTTTTTTTACCCCTTTGTCAATGAAGAAAGAATTAAGTTCTGTTTTTCAGTATCATCTGTTTTGAAAAAAAGGGTTTTTTCTTTGTTGGTTTCACCTTTTACTATCTCTATACTTGTTTTGGGAATTTTAAATTTTTTAGACAAAAACTCAATCAAAGCCTTATTGGCTTTTCCCTCAATAGGCTGGGCTGTAATTTTAACCTTGACAAACTCGTCTTCCAAAACAATGTCATTCTTGGAAGAGTTTGGAACAATTTTTATATTAACAAGTATGCCGTCTTTTGATTGTTTAACCAACATTGCCCCCCTCACCCTACCCTCTCCCGTTGAGAAAGGGAATGTAAATATTCAGGCAGGATTTACCAATTCTTCAATAATTATTTACCCATACCCTTCTGCTTATTGTTTCAAGCTGCAACGTAACAAGTTATAAATACATTATGCCGGTAGTTTGTACACCAGCTATAATTTTACATTTACCCCTTTTGGAATATCATAACATATTCGTGTTTAAAGATATAAAACCCGCCTGCAAGCGCGCGGTATCTCCAGAGGTTTGCAGTTTTTCCTTTTGCTCTTTCATTTCCCTGAATATCTTTTACAATAATACCTTTAAGTTTAAATCCGAGGTTCATCATACGTGCCATACACATAAAGCCTAACGGCTGAACTTCTGAGTTTTTGTAGCTGTCACCGATTATAAGACAGGCAAATCTGCCTTTTTCAAGCAAATCATATCCGTTTTTTGCAACCTTTTCAAACAAATCATAAAACTCTTCTGTAGAAGAACAGTTTGATAAGTCTTCTTTTCTATCCGAAAATTTAATAATATCGTCATACGGCGGGTGAAGCATCAAAAATTGTGCCTGTTTTCTTCCCATAACATCAAGTCTTGCCCGTACTTTTTCTTTTGCGATTTCACTTGCGGAGTCTGCGCAAATGATATTAACATCAGTTACAAGCTGTTTTGGTGTAAATTTTTTTGAAACTTTTTCTGCCAACTCATCTTTAAGCTCAACACCAATACATCTTCTTTTCATATTAATAGCTTCAATACCTGATGTACCTGAGCCGAAGAATAAATCTAAAACAATATCATCCTCTTTAGTGAATCTTTCGTAAACCTGCTGAGCTATCTGCGGAATATAATTTCCGTGGTATTCGTTTGAATGTCCACCTTCTTTAAGCCTTGCCGGGAATTCCCAGAGAGTATCTGTTTTGACGTGAGAATACTCTTTCCATTTTTTAAGATTAATGTCGCTGTACTTCGTTGTTTTAATATCAGGTTTGGTAACAACTTTCAGATTGTTTTTCTTCTCAATCGGTTTAACTTTTAAATTTGATTTAGACATATCTCTCCCCACAATAATTTGTATTTTAAGTTTAGAAGATTTTTCCATCCTTGTAATCAAACATATAGATGAGATTGTTTTTGAATAAAATACATTAAATTTGGGAATTATATACTATTTTACAGTAATATTGTTATAATCCTGTCATTCTGAGGGAAATTGCTGTTTTTTCCCGAAGAATATCAAAAATTATATGTTATGGAGATTCTTCGCCCATAAATTGCTGTTGGGCTCAGAATGACGGATTTTTACTGTAACATTATATATAGTTACCTTAAATTTTGTTGTTTAACTTACCGTCAAATAACAACTGAATCATTGAATCTTGATTATGTGTTGACATAATCAAATATTTAAAATATTCTTTTGTTATGGAATGTTGTAAGAAATCTAAATGGGGCGGTAAACGTGAGATGGCAGGAAGAAAGAAAACCTGTCTTAAAAAAGTACCGTTCAACAGACGTATTAACGAAAACATTTTAAATATTCTGCGCGAATACGCAAAACGTCACAATATGACGGATACTGAAGCGCTAGAAAGTGCAATTTTATTACAAAGCAATACAGAAAAATTAAAAGGAGATATGATTATGAAAATTTGTATTCCAACAAGCGAAGGTAAATTATGCGGACATTTCGGGCATTGTGATTCTTTCACATTTGCAGAAATTAATCCTGAAACACAGGAAATTTTAAGCATTGAGGAAAGAATACCGGAAGAAGGAATCTCTTGTCAGAGTGCAGCCTGGATATCAGAACAAGGCGTAAGTAAAGTTTTGGCAGGTGGAATGGGCGGCAGACCAATGATGATGTTTGCACAAAACGGAGTTGAAGTTGTTGCAGGCTGTCCTGAACTTCCAATAAGAGAAGTTTTGGAAAAATATATGGCAAACTCTCTTGAAACAGGCGTAAACACATGCGGCGGAGAAGGACACGATCACGCACACTGTCACCACCATGGTTAACGGGGTAAATAAAAAATTTTGAAAATAATACAGCCACATGTATCGGAACACATTTAATGGGAACTGTTATCAGTAATACTTCAGGTTCTGTAATTAACGATATAGCAGGAGATTTTTCAACAATAACCGATACGACATATAAAATACAAATATTAAAAACTCCGGACAATAGTTTACAATTGGCACTGTCAGATACTGCTGTAGCACAATTAGGCGGAGAAAGAGAAATTAGCCACAACATTATAGCAACAACAGTTGATACAGTTGTTGCAGATAACTCTTGGGACAAAATTTACTATACACACGATGAAATTAAAGCAGACATAGGTAATTTCGGACTGGCTAAAACTGATACCGACAATGACAGTATCGGTTTAAATTATATAAGAACTGATTATTATACAGAAGATTATCCAATAGAAAATACTCTGGCTTTGGTGAATAAAGCTGATATTGGAGACAGAAACTTTTCAACTGCATCTGCAACTTCTGTTTACAACGCAACCACTGATTTAGGAGAAACCGCAGCAGGAACATTTACAATTAATGGAGCGTCATCCGGGTCAGCCAAATCTACAATAAATTTAGGCGATAATAACGGCTTTGAATTAACAAATGTTTCGGCTTTAAATGTTAATAATGCCGAATTAAACGGAAATAATAGTATTATTTCTGTTGTAAATAATTTGGCAGAAGTAAATCTGAATAATGCTACAATTAACGGAAAGGTATCCAACAACGGTGTTATTAATAATAACAATGAATCAACAATAACCGGAGTAATCGAAAATAACCCGACAGGTACTATAAACTCAACATTAGCAGGTTTAACCGGTGATGATATCACTAACTACGGCAATATCCACTATACTACAGGCGGAGAAACAATTACTGATATAAAAGGGAACGGTACTATTCATTTAGATTCTGATGGTACTACCGTTTTGAACAATAATTTTTACGGAAACATATTATCCCACAATGCAGGCAATTTGATTTTTGGAACAAATACTGATATTTCTCAGGGCGGATTAATTGCTAACGGAGGAAGTATTACAGGTGTTTTAGACAACAACATTCAATCATATAATTTGGGCAATGTTACTTTAAACCAAAATTTAAAAATTACCGGAGTTGATTTTAGACTATCAGATTTTTCAACAGATAAATTTATTGCATCATACTCAGGAAGCGAAAAAGTCCTGATTGATAATATAAATGTTATTGGCAATACAACAACGAGAGATTCTGTTAATGTTGATTTGAGTGAGCTTACAGGGATTGATAACTCATATTTAGCAGTCAGAAATCAACAATTAAAAGACATTATGACTCCTATAAGAAATTTGTCAGGTTCTGTTTCTGATAACATTTTATCATATGGTCCGTCAGGCAATAGCTACAAGGACTTTAATCCTGCTGTTATGGCAAGTCCGGTAGCGGCACAAATCGGCGGTTATTTAATCCAATTAAATTCATACGATGAAGCATTCAGAAACATGGACATATATATGATGATGACGAAGAAAGAACGTCAGGCTCTTAAGTTTAGAAATAAAGTTGCATCTCTTGAAAATGAAAAGATTGTATATGATTCAACTCTCAGAGCAGAAGAAAGAGCAAGCGTTTGGTTCAGACCTTATGCAACATTTGAAAAAGTCGGTCTTCACAACGGTCCTAAAGTTGAAAATACAGCATACGGTTCTTTCTTCGGCGGTGAATCAAGTATGAAAGATTTAGGTCACGGCTGGGATGGTATGTGGGGAGCATACGTCGGATACAATGGTTCTCACCAAAACTATGACGGAGTAAGTGTTTACCAAAACGGCGGTACATTAGGCATTCTCGGTATGGCATACAAAGATAACTTCTTCGTAGGAGGGACAATTAACACAGGCGCTAACGCCGGTGAAGCAAATACAATATACGGAAATGACAGCTTTACAATGCTTATGGCAGGTATCGCAGCAAAAACCGGATACAATTGGGAACTTGCAGACGGCAAATTTATTATTCAGCCGAGTTTAGTTGCGGCATACTCTTTCGTTAATACATTTGATTATACAAATGCAGCCGGTGTAAGAATAGATTCCGACCCGTTACACGCAATAACAATAGAACCGAGAGTACGATTTATCGGCAACCTGAAACACGGTTGGCAGCCATTTGCAGGAGTAAGTGTTGTAATCAACATTATGGACAGAACTCACTTCTATGCAAACGACGTATCACTTCCAAGTTTGGGCGTTAATCCATATGTAAGATATGGTATAGGTATTCGCAAAACCTGGGGCGAAAGACTCACAGGATTTTTCCAAACATTTTTAATGAATGGCGGACGTAATGGTGTTGGCTTACAGGCAGGATTACGTTGGGCTATAGGTAAAAACAGCACAAATAATATAAGCGGAAAAACACCGGAACTGAAACCAACCAGGATAACATTAAACGCTCTTAAATAGAAGCAACTAATTTTTATCTTCAAAATTTTGTGTTGCTTCGCTTTGCATTTTTTTGACTGCTGCACAGGCAAAAACAAAATAAATCAGGCACAATCCGACCAGAATCCAAAAATCATGCTGAACTTGTGAGAAATTTGCCCCCATTTGATTTATCTTAATTAATCCGTCACATGCGGGTTCAAAAGGAATTAACTTTGATACAATATTCAGAAATAAAGGCACAGCTTCTTTCGGCCACACAAATCCCGGCAGGAATATTAAAGGCACTGATGAAGAAACTAATATAAAGAACGAAACTTCACGTTTAGAGAGGAAATATACAAGACATTGTCCCAAAAATGCGCAGGATAAGAGATAGGGGATTAAAATCAAAAGCATAGGTAAGATATTGTAGGTCATATCATACACAACAAATGACGGGAAAATCAGAAAATAAAGCATTGCATAAATAAAATATAATCCGGAATAGGCAAAGGCCTTACCAAGAACTATCTCGACAGGATTGTTTGTGTGAGGTGTAATGGAATTAAGTCTGTATAATTTTACACTTCCGTCTTTTTCTCTGATGCGTACCCCATTTATTTTTTCCCGAAGTGTTGAACCAATCATACACGCACCTATTACCATTGTCTGCTGCAAAAGCAAAATTAAAACCATAGGATAAATATAATTCTGATAGCTTCCTATCGGATTATACAAAGGGATTTGGACAAAATCAAACGGCATAACAAGTTTTATCGCAGTATCTTTAGGCACACCTTTTTTCATCAATGTTCCGACTTCGATTTTTGCACCAAATTCTGTTGCAAGCGTCGCAACAGCAGTTGCAACCTGTTTGTAAATTATCATAAAAGCGCTGTCTGTATAAGTTGATACATACGACGGCTTTCCGCGTTTTATATCACGTTCAAAATCTTTAGGAATAACAATGAACGCCTGTATTTTATTTTTGTAATATTCTTTTTCTGCTTCGTTTATATTCGTAAAATTATTTTCAATTTTGACATATTCAGTAGCATCTAAGTCCCTGACAAATTCGCGTGACATTGAGGACTTGTCATTATCTATAATTCCTATAGGAACATCTCTCGTTGCCTGATTAGAAAACGGCATCGTGTAAAAAATACTGTACATAAATATTGCACCAACCATAACGAGAAGGCAGCCGGCGTCAGTAAATATTATTTTCAGTTCGTCTTTACAGATTTTTATTATATTTGATACCATAACCCCTCATCATTTGCGTGTTTTTTCAGTAATCCGATTGTACTCAGTCCCATAAGTCCTACTGCTGTTATCCAATAAATATAAATCAAATCATATTGAACCTGAAATCCCTTCATAGCCTGGTCAACAAAAAGGTTTACATAAGGTCTTATCGGTAAAAATACACTGTACAATCTGCCAATAGCAGGCATTGACATTGCAGGGAAAGTCATTCCGGCAAAAGTCATTCCCATAGCTGTGTAGAAAGCTCCGCTGCTCATTGATAATCTTAGATTTGAAGTTATCGCAACAAACATCATTCCGACAAGCTGGTAAGCTAAAATAAACAACATTGTAGAAAAAATACAGAAAATTATATTTCCCCTGAAAGGTGCGCCATATAACACAATATAGCAGATGAAAGTTAAAAGAAGCTGAGCCGAAAATATAATTAAATAAACGAATAGTTTTCCGAAAACTGCGTTAAAAATTGAGTCATTTGCAATTTTCAGCCACTCTTTTGTTGTTCCGTCCTTAAACTCAATTCCAAATGTCCATACTGAAAAAAGAACAGCAAAAATCTGAAAAATATGAGCGATAGCAGCGTAAGCCAAAAAATATGCGTAATTCATATACGGATTTGATTTTACCCGTTCGTCCACACGAATCAGATTTATTTTTTGCATAACTGCATCTTTTGGCAGACCTTTTTTCATTCTTATATATGCATCAACGGTCTTCATACTTGTTATAACTGCACTTTGTATATCTTTAGATAAAATACCTCCGATAAGAATTGTCTGGTTATTGTAATAAAAAACAATCTTGGGCCGGTTGGTTTTGTTTAAATCTTTTTTGAAATGTTGAGGAAACACAATAAATGCGTATGCTTGTCCTCCTTTTATTAAGTCATATCCCTGATTATAGCTTTCAACCTTGTATTTTACATCAGCTGCAGGTGTTGAATCTATTGCTCTTGTTATTCCCCTTGTAATATCGCTGTTATCTAAGTCCAAAACGGCAACAGGCAAGTCTTTTACTGTACCTGCACTGAATGTCCACCAAATAATAAATGAAAAAAAAAGCGGCAGAACAAAAATCACAACAAGCATAAATTTGCTTGATTTAATTCTTGATATTTCACGTTTTGCAGTTTCCATAAAACCGTTCATAAGCCTGCCTTTTAGTTTTTGATTTTATTCCAGTCAGCAATTACGCTCATGCCGGCTCTTAAATCGGGATTTGTTTCAACGGGTCTTGCGTGGATTTCAAATGTTTTCAGGTCAAACTCTCCTCTTATTTTTGTAGCTCTCCACGTAGCAAAATTTCCCATAGCGGAAATGTAGTCAACTTTTAATTTTATGGGAGTTTTTCCTATTGCGGGAACTTTTACAAAAAACTCCGTTCCCATTTTTATTTTTGGAAGCATATCTTCTCTCAGATTAAAAACCGCCCAGTTATCATTCAAATCGACAACTGTAATTATAGTGTAACCCGCACCAACAAGCTCTCCCTCTTCAACCGAAAGCTCTGTAATCTGTCCGTCAATCGGAGATTTTATAATATTTTCATTTAAATAAGACTGAACCTCGCTTTTAGTGCTTTTTGCTTTTTTTACATTTGCACTTGCCATAAGCTTATCTTCGTATCTGGAGCCATTTTCGAGCATGTTGTAATTATTCTGTGCTACCAAAACATCCTGCTTTGATTTTTGGTACAAAGTATAAGCTTCATCAGCCTTTTGATTGGAAACAACGCCTTCAGCATTAAGATTTTTCACCCTGTGGTATGTCTTTTCTGCAAGTGCAAGGTCTGATTTTGCTCTGTTTAATGTATTCAGAGCCATTGCTCTTTGTTCTGAACGAGCACCGTTATAGACTTCAAGTTCTTTTGACTGAGCCAGCTCTATTGCCGCATCGGCCTGAGCAGATTTAGCTTCAATTTCTGGTGTGTCCAAAATAACTAGTATATCGCCTTTTTTTACAGTATCGCCTTTTTGGACTTTAATTTCTTTTACACGTCCAGCAATTTTTGATGAAAGATCAACGGTTTTTGTGTCGATTTCACCCTGAATAATCATCTGGTTATTGTTTTTAACGGTAAAAATGATTAATATAATCAATATAACTGATACTATCAAACCAATATATTTTTTCATAAATTTATAACTTCTCCTCTTTTGAGTTTTTAATATATTCAAGAATTTTATCTGATTCGCCTATGTTTGCAAGCATTTCCGCAAGTTTTAAATCATATTTGTATAGTGCATTTAAGCGTTGTATTTTTATTGCCGCAAGCATAGTCTGTGCATCTGTAACAGCAAGTGATGTTCCGTATCCTTCTCTAAATGCCAGCATTGCGCACCTCAAGGATTCCTGAGCGCTTTCAATTGTCTTATCAGTGCTTTCATATTCTTCCCTGTATTTCAGGAGTTCATTGTAATTTTTAACAACAAGGCTTTCAATATCATTTTTAGCAGCAAATGTTGCATATTTAACTTCTTTTCTTAATGCGTCTGCAGCTTTGAGGTTGTTATAACGTGAAAAACCGTCAAAGAGCATAAAATTTACTCCTGCACCCACACCAAATCTCGGCAGCTGAGAAGCCAGATGGCTTTGTGCAGCTACATCATAAGCAAACAAAGAAACTGTTGGCATATAGTTTGCTGCGTGTGCTCTGTAGTTTGCCTGGGCAAGTTTCTTTTGAACTTCTGTTTGTTTAAAGTCAGGATTGTTTTCAAGAGCGGACTTTTTCCATTCGTCAAGACCGGCTATTTCTCCCTGGTAAACAAAAAGATGTGATAACGGTTGAATTGTAATCCCTGTTAAATTAACCTCGTCATCTTTAATAAGGTTTTTGACACCCTCTTCTACAATTGAAACATCTTTTACAGCTGCATCATAATCTTTTTTTGCCTGTTTATATGCAACTTCCGCATGGAGTCTTTCAGATTTTGCAATCATACCTTCTTTTTCAAGAAGCTTTGCGTCATTAAGGTGCTCTTCTGACGTATCTTTAACCATTTTTCTGACTTCGGTAATATCCTGAGCCAGTACAAGCCCGTAATATCTTTCAACAAGTCTTGTGGTTAAACTTCCTGACAAACTTTTATATTTCAGGTTTGAACCTGCAAGTTCCGCCCTTGCAGCAGAGTTTAGAGCCAAAATTTTCCCGCCGGTAAATACGTTCCAAAGTGCTGTAAACCCGAAAGTTGTAACATTTTTTTCCTGAATTACAAGATTAGGTATCGGGATAGTAGTGCTCATTACAGGTATTGACCCCCCGCCTACTTGTATATCTTTGTCAAAATGGACAAAAGTCGCATTCATTCCTACCTTTGGCATAAACTCACCAATTGCGGCATTTTTTTTATATTTTTTAGCGTTTATTTCCTCTAAAATTGCCTTTATGGAATTGTTGTTATTAAACATTAACTCATAGGCTGTCGGAAAATCTATTTCATACTTCTCAACTTTGGCATCAAGTGCGAATGTAAAACTTGCAGTAAAAAATATTGTTAATATTGCAGTTATAATTTTTTTCACTATTTAACTCCGTAGAAATTTACTCCAAATTTATTTTTATATTATAGCAGAAATTTGTATTATAAAGTGTTACTTAAAAAAATTTTTCAAAAAATCTTAAAAATAAAAACATTGATATTACTGCATTTAAGACAGCAATTGTAAAGAAATATGAATTTCGTTAATCAAATTTTTGTCCTGTGGAACAGAACAAATGTAAGCAATGAAAAAGAAAGGACAAAGATATGATTAACAGTGTAAATGGTATTAACATTTTTGATTATGATTATTCAAAAAACAATTCTATGATTCCGCAGGAAAAACTTCCTCATTATGAAAACATAACAATTCAGCCAAATCCTTACAAATACGACATTATAGCCAACAATGACAAAAACAAGACAGAACTTCAGGAAATGGCAAAACAACTTTCAGAATCAAATACAACAGAAACAAAAGTAAAGGTCATTTCAACTGCGGCAAAAGCTGAAGATACTCAAAAAGATGATGAAGAACATAATACTTCTGATAAATCAACATTAAAAAATGTTGGTGGAGCACTCACCAAAGAAGGTCTTTACAGGTGGACAGCAAGTAAATTGTTAAAACCAAACCCTTATTTGGTTGCTATGCGCCTGCTTGGTGTTGATTTTGAAGAAGACGGTGATGCTCTTAAAAAAGGCGCAGAAACAGGTAAAATGGGTGATTTTGCCGGAGACTACAAGAACTTTTTTGACGGTATGAAGCACAGGGCATCTGAATCAGACTGGAATGCTGTGAAGGAAGGTTTTAATTTACCTGCAAATGTAATATCTATCGGTTTGCAAGACAGCTTGCAGTCCGTCGGTGTTGCATTATCTAAAGTAATCGGCAAAAAAACGACTGAATTTGCAGGCTCAGGCGTGTCTCTTGTTGGTACTGCATTTAACTCTATAGGCAATATAGCCGCAGATTCTGTAGAAGGCACATACGGAGTTTTCAAAAACCTTTTTACAGGTGACTTTGACGGTGTTGGTGATTCTGCAGAAGATATCTTGAACGGATTTAAAGACAGTGCTGTTGATATTGGTAACTCAGTAGCAGACGTTGCGACAGACGGCGCAGACGTTGTGGTCGATGCTGCTGAAAATGTTTATGACGTAGCAAAAGACGGTGCCGGATATGTTGCCGACGGAGCAGAAGAAGTTTATGACGCTGCAAAAGACGGTGCCGGCTATGTTGCCGACGGAGCAGAAGAAGTCGGTGATGCAGTAAGTGATGCAGCCAATGCTGTCGGAGATGCGGTAACTGATGCTGCTGATGCGGTTGGGGACGCCGTAAGTGACGCAGCTGATGCAGTCGGAGACGCAGTAAGTGATGCTGCTGATGCGGTTGGGGACTTTTTCGGTAGCATATTTTAAACAGAATCTTATTTAAGCGACTTTAAAACAGCATCTTTTGCAAAATCAACAGTTAGGTCTTCATCATAAGGTGAAGACTTAATTGTTTTTTCAATAACATATTCAATAAAAAATTTAATTCGTTCGTAGTCTTTTTCTGAATCCTGACCGCTTTTAATCTGCATTAAGGAATACAAAAAATCTTCCTGCATATCGGAAGTGTTTAGTCTGTCTTCCGTAATTTGTTTTTGCAGGATTTCATTTGTTTTTCTTAATTTTTTTTGAGCAAGAGCCAATTGCATCTGAACTGACACCCTTGCAACTACTTCTTCCGGTTTTATCGGCTTTGTAATATAATCAGCACCTCCTAAAGCCAAACCTCCCGCTATATACTGAGCATCTGTCAGAGAGCTTACAAAAATAACGGGAATAGTTTTTGTTTCATTATCTTTTTTCAGCATTTTGCATAACTGGAATCCGTTAACCTCAGGCATATTAATATCCAAAAGGATTAATGTCGGTTTCGTTTCTTTTATGATATCAAATGCAAACTTGGGATTTATAATTGTATCCGTTTTGAATCCGGCTTTTGTCAAAACCAGATTCAATAATTTTACATTTGTTTCATTATCGTCAATTATCATTACTTTGTTTGTCATATTTCACCTCTTTAAATCTTATAAGCAGGTCGGTTTTATGCTATGCCGCAATAATGTGTAGGGTGCAATTTTTTGCACCAACATCTATTCATAATCCAAATTATTTATTTTATATTTATCCTCAATATTGCACCAATTGTTTTCATAAAAATTGTTATTTACAAATTTTTTAAATGATGAGAATTCCCAATCTTTCGGTGCAATTTTATAATGTTTCATTGAATTATAATGAATATAATCAATATGTCTATATAAATCTTCCTCATTTCTTATTATATGGTCATAATATCTGCGTTGCCATATGCCTTTTTCCCCACGCTTTATTGCAGAATTTGAAAGATTTTTGCAAATAAATTTTTCAGGTATATTAATAGAAAAATTAAATTTTATTGTCCTTATTATTCTTGGAATATCATTTGTATTTGCAGCAGATATTATTGCATGACAATGATCTTTTAATACTGATATTGCTATCATTTCAAAATCATATTTATTTTTTGCATATCTGAAACTATTTCTAAAAACTTCAATATTTTGAATTAAAATTTCTCGTCTTTTATATGTAACAAACGTAATAAATACAGGATTTGATAAAACTTTGAAATATCTTTTGTAATTACTCATATAAGTATATTATCATAACTTTGAAGTAAAAAAGCAGTTTTTGTGGTGCAAAAAATTGCACCAAATAATATTTACCCCTTTGCCCCCTGGTGAACATCTATTGATACCAACTTATCAACAAGTTCTTTTGCATTTTTTAATTCATCTTCCGTATAAGAATCTTTATCTCTTAACAAATTGTTTAAAGCTCTTGCAGGAACTGAGATTTCATCTATTCTCAAATTAGCGCTTGCTCCCGCTATTGAATGAGCAATTTCATTTACTTTCGCATAATCTTGTTCTGAAAATGCAGTTTTTAACATTTCTTTTTGTTCAGTAAAATCTCTAAAAAATGTTTCTATTAAATCTTCAACATCTTCTTTATCAAACCCCATCTCTTCTGCAACTGTACTAACTATTTTTCCCTTATCCAAAGAAATTATTTCCTTATTTCCGCTATCGTTTGTTGGTTTTATGTATTTATTTAATTTGCTAACAAAATCATCCATTTTTATCGGTTTTGTAATAATATCATTCATACCGAATGATAAGCATTTTTCTTTGTCCTGTTCAAAAGCACTTGCAGTCAGGGCTAGTATAGAAATCGGTTCAAGATTATGTTCATTTTCATATTTTCTAATCTCTGAAGCTGATTCAAAACCGTCCATTACAGGCATTTGGCAGTCAAGCAGAATAAGATTGTATTTATTTTTTTTGAATAAATCCAACGCTTCCTGACCGTTTGATGCAATATCGCAACTCAAACCAAGTTTATTCAAAAGATTTTTTACTAATTTTTGATTAGTTGCATTATCTTCCGCAACAAGTATTTTAGCGGATTTTTCTTTAATTTCTTCTAAATTATTTTCCGTATTATTATTTTCAAGATTATCAGCGATTTTAAAAGGCACGGTAAAATAGAATGCAGAGCCTATTCCGGTTTCACTTTCTAAGTTTAATTTTCCCCCCATAATAGCAATAATTTTGTTGCAAATTGCAAGTCCCAACCCGGTGCCGCCATATTTTCTGGTAGTAGATTCGTCTGCCTGAACAAACTCTTTAAATATCTCCTGCTGTTTTTCTTTTGGAATACCAATACCGGTATCGGAAACTTTTAAGAGG
>CACWIL010000012.1:17316-17734 GCA_902760905.1 uncultured bacterium | reverse complement strand
ATGATTTTGAAGAAATTCCAATAATACCAATAGGAGGTAGAACCCAATGGAAAAAAGTTTTGGGTGCTGTAGAAGTTACAGATTCTAGATCTGGACATGCAATTTCAAACTATTGTATTTTGGATAAAGATTATTTTTCAGATATTAATAATACTCACATACAGTCAGAAGCGATTGAAAATAATATTAATTTAACAATATGGAATAGTAAAGAAATCGAAAATTATTTAATACATCCTGCAGTAATATGCAGATTACTAAATAGCAGTAAAGCCACAGAAGCAGTCTCTCAAGCTGAAATTGAAGATATAATAAATGTAATATTGGAAGAAAATAAACAATGTGTAATAAATCATTTTGGTTCGACAATTCAGAATGATGATAAAAGTCTAGATTTTGCAACTGTATATAGCAGAGT
>CACWIL010000012.1:0-17293 GCA_902760905.1 uncultured bacterium | reverse complement strand
AGTGAAATAGTAGAACAACATTGGGACTCATTAAAACATAAAATTCAAATTGCATCAGGAAAAGAAATTTTAAAACAAATTAGAACGCAAATCCAAGAAAAATATCAAGTATCATTTTCGGATATTAAATTAGCAAAAAGTTTTAAAAGAGAAGAAATTCATGAAGACATAGTAAACTTTTTTGCTAATTTATATAGATAATATTTAATTATCTCAATCTCATAGTTAATTTAATCTTGTTCTATATGTTAAATTACACGTTTAATGCGAACGAGCAAGACACTCCCGCCATCTCCAGATTTTAAAAGGACTTTTAGATAATGTCCTTTTTTAATGCCAAAATTTCCTGACAGTAGCGGAGTTTCAGAAAAAGAGAATTCTCATTAAAATAAGATATATTTACCCCAAAGTCTCTTTCTGTCTTTTTGACGGTCAATTTAGCAAAAAATATTTTCATATGTTTTATATTTAATATGAATATTATTATACAAAACTATACTGTACAAGCAGTTCCCAATTTTTGTGCAAGGAAAATAATTATTTCAAAAGAACAAATTATTGCACTTAGAAACCAAGGGAAAAAAGAAACAGAGATTCCAAAAATTCTAGGGATTTCAGTAGCTACATATTATGAAAAACTAAAACAATTAGGACTCTCGACAGCAATATCAGGTTATCGTAAAAAACTAGCAGATATCCCAAAAGATGAATTTGAAAAAATGTTAAAAGAAAAAGCCCCAATTGATACAATTTGTAAAAAATTCAATCTCACAACGAATGCTTATTACAATTATATCAATAACTACGGCTTAAGAAGTTATATTGTTGGTGCAAATAGAAAAGCAGTAACTAAAGAAGAATTACAAGAATTTGTAAAACAAAAACTTTCTGTTAATGAAATCTGTGAACACTTAGGTATAGGAAAAGATGCTTATTATGAGTTGTTGCAAAAATTCAATATTATAACAGAATATAAAAACAAAAAGTTGAATATAGATAATATAACAAAAGATCAACTTATAAGTTTAATTGAAAGTAACAAAACTTACCCCGAAATTTGTAAAGAATTGGGAATCTCACAGTCAACTTTACAAAAATTGGTTTTAGATTATAAGATTGAAACAAAGATTTTACAAACAAAAAAAAATGTTTCCGGAATAACTAAAGAGCAATTACAGAAACTTATAGATTCAGGAAAATCTAATGCAGAAATTTGTAAAGAATTAAGTATTCCTATTCGGACTTATACTTTTTTAACTAATCATTTTGGTATAATCACTAATTTGAGACAAGCAAAAATAAATGTATCAAATATAACAAAAGAAGAACTGCAAACACTTGTAAATGCGGGTTTTTCTCGAGAAGAAATATGTAGTATATTGAATCTCTCTGGAGAAGGAATGTTTTATAAATTATTAAAAAGATTAAACATTCAATATAACTATAAACACCATATTGGAGAAATTATTATTCCAAAAGATGATTTGCAAAGAGTTGTTAATGAATGGGAATCACATCAAGACATTCAAGAAAAATTAAACATTTCCAATACTTCATTTTATGAAAAATCAAAAATTGCAAAAGTTAAAACTGTAATGAGTAACTCTATTGAAAAAATTAAAAGTTTAAATATAAAGGAAATACAAAATAAACTTGATAATGGAGCCACTCCGAAAGAGATATGTGATATGTTTGACATTACATTAAGCATGTATCATTCTTTAATAAGGCAGTATGGACTTATCAGTAAGGCAAAAAGAAAATTCCTCAATGTTAAAAGTATGAAATCTGCCAAGAATTGGGTATTTCAGTAAATACGTATATGCGATTATTGAAGAAATTTAGAATAGAAAGAAATTAAGCGTACAAAAGAAGTATTCAGCATCTGTCATTCATGACTATGCTCTCCACCATTCTTTATTATAATTTATCCCCGTCTTACATCAATAACCTGACCGGTAAAATCAGAAAGCATAACTTTCAGAGAAGCTTCAGCTACTTTTTCAGCTTCGAGCAAACTGTCTTCAGGTTCTTTTCCGAAGGCATTAAATCTCATTGCAGTTGCAGTTCGTTCAGGGTTCATTGTATTTATTCTTATACCATCAGACAAAAGTTCTTCTGATAGTGCCTGAACAAGATTCACTATCCCTGCCTTTGCGGAAGAATACGTTGAATACAAGGCTCTTCCTCTCGTATAAGAACTTGACCCAAACATCAGAATTCCCCCTTTTGTATTTTTAAGATACGGAATACTCGCTTTTGCAACATTAATTGAGCCGAAATAATTTATTTCCATCTCTCGTTTAATATCTTCGATATCCCTGCCTGTAAGCTTTCCTATCCTTAAAATACCTGCAGAGTTTATCACATAATCAATTTTACCTGTTTTTTTATATACACCTTTTAAAAAGTTTTCAACATCTGCGTATGATGATACGTCAACCCCTGTTTTATCGGAAGAAACAAAAACTTGCGCACCAAACTTTTCTGCCATATCAGAAATACTTTTTCCAATTCCGCTCGTACCTCCGAATATTGCAATAACTTTATCTTTTAAATCCGATAAGTTTTTATCATTTGGGCTATCTGCTGTTCTTACCTGAAACAATCTGTCTGCCATATAAATATCGGAAGGATATGTTATTTTGATATTCTCCGTATCACCTTCAACAACATATACATCAGCCAGATTGTATTTAATAACCAGTCCGCAGTCATCGGTAAAATTCGCATCATCTTTCGACATTTCATGAGCTTTTTTGATTAGAGAAAGCTTAAAACACTGCGGGGTCTGTCCGCGCATAAGATATTTTCTTTCGGGTATATTTTCTATTAAGCCTTCTTTAACCTTTATTATCGTATCAGCAGAAGGTATTGCAACATCAACTGCATCATATTTTTTTAGAGCTTCTGCGCAATCTTTAAGTATTCTTTCAGTCAAAAACGGTCTTGCGCAATCGTGAATAATAACATTTGCTTCCTCTTCTTCTATCGAAGATATGCCGATAAAAGAACTCTCTTTTCTTGTATCCCCGCCATTCAGCAATTTTACAATCTTTGAGTAATTATTTTTAAGCAGAATTTCTTCTGCCATATCACGATAATCAGGAGTAATTACAAGTATTACAGAATCAACATATCTGCTTTTTTCAAAAATATCAAGAGTATGTTCCAAAACAGTTTTCCCCGCTATTTTGACAAACTGCTTCGGAATATCGCTATGATACCTTTTTCCTGTTCCTGATGCAAGTATTATACCGTAATTATTCATTTTTTCTCCAAATTATTATTTATACAGATTTTCCCTAAAATCTTTTATCTTTTTAGCTTTTGATTTATAATCACCTTCAAAAAGAACTTCAATATTTGAGTTAAGCATATTTATAACATCTTTAATATTTTCATTATTCATAACAACCATATCGTTAGCCATCTCAATATTTGACATGGCTAACCTTGTTGTATCCCTGAAGCCTGAAGCAGCAAGTGTCTGCGCGAGCTCATTATTTTCAATATTTTTACAAAGAGCCTGTGCAATAAGCATTGGTGCGTGTGATATCAGAGCTACAGCTTTGTCGTGTTCCTGAGGTGTCGTTAGAACAGTATGTGCGCCAAGTTCTTCTATAATTGATTTAAGCACTGCAAAATTTTTCATATCTGTATCTTTTAATGGTGTAACAGCCCAGGTTGCTCCTTCAAATAAATCAGGGAAAGCATACTCCCACCCCTGATGTTCTGTACCTGCCATCGGATGGGAAGGAATAAATTTAAAATTATAATTTTTCTTTGATACAAACTCTTTTAATGAGCAAACATCTGTAACAATAGTTTTTTCATCTAAAATGTTATTTAATTTATCCAGTATTTCAAGAATTACATTCATTGGCGTACAAACAAAAACTATATCACACCCTTTAAGATTATTGTAATCTTTACTTACATTAAACTCATTTACGCTCCTTGATATACCGACAACATCATGTTTTTTACCTTCAAGCAGATTCTTAAAAATCGAACCGCCTATTAAACCCAATCCTACAACACCTATTTTCATATTTACCCCTGCTTATCCCAAATCCTTGTGATGAAATTGCTTTATTCCTTCTGCATAGTCTTTTACAATCTGTCCATTTCCTTCGATTGTATATTTGTAAATTGTTAACCCATCAAGCCCGACAGGACCTCTTGCGTGAGTTTTGTTGGTAGAGATTCCCACTTCTGCACCAAAACCGTATCTGAAACCGTCTGCAAATCGAGTGGAAACATTATGGTAAACTCCCGCAGAATCAATCTTATTCATAAAAATTTTTGCATTATTTTTATTTTCGGTAATTATTGACTCTGTATGTCCCGAAGAGTATTCATTTATATGTTCGATTGCTTCTTCAAGCGAATTTACATACTTAAAAGAAAGTTTTTTCTCACCGTATTCTTTATGCCAGTCATCAGGAGCAAATATAATTTCGATTTCTGCATCAACAAGCGCCTGTATAAGTTCTTCTTTTTTGCCAAAGTTGTTATGTACCAAAACTGTTTCCACAGAGTTACATGCACTTGGATACTGAGTTTTTGCATCAATTATAATATTTTTTGCTTTTTCAATATCTGCTGTTTCATCAACAAAAATGTGACAAATACCATCAGCATGGCCCAAAACAGGAATTTTTGTATTTTCTTTTATGAATTTAACAAGTTTATTTCCGCCTCTTGGAATGATTAAATCAATGTATTTGTCCTGCTTAAGCATTTGAGCAACATCTTCTCTTGTAAAAACCTGAACTAGAGCGTTTTCAGGAAAACCTTCTGTTTTTTGGAGTGCCTCCTGAATAACTGACATAATCATTTTGTTTGTATTTACAGACTCTTTTCCGCCCTTGAGAATTACTGCATTTGATGACTTTATCGCAAGCGCTGATATCTGTGTTATTACATCAGGGCGGGCTTCGAAAATAATTCCTAATACACCGATAGGACAAGATTTTTTTGTCAATATTAAACCTTCATCAAGCTCACGTTTCAGCAAAATCTTACCAACCGGATCATCTAACTTTACAATATCTTGTATTCCCTGAACCATATCCCGCATTTTGTTCTCATCAAGCTTTAGACGATTAAATGTTGATTGCGATATTTCACCTTGCTCAACCAGTGTTTTTGCTTCTTCCAAATCTTTTTTATTTGCTTCAAAAATTTTTTCTTTGTTTGCTGAAATACCCTGAGCAATATTCAGCAAAGCTTTATTCTTGAGCTCTTCTGTAAGTACTGCCATTTCTTTTGATGCAGCTTTAACATTATATGCAAGTTTGGTAAAATTATCCTCCAAATTACTCCTCCCCAATCAATAAAATCGCTATTGTCCTCTTCGGCTTACTCCCTGATAAGCTTCACACATTGCACGATATTTAAGCCTTCTAAGATTAATCATCGAAGTGCATCTTTTTTTAAATAACTCCATTTTTACCGATTTTGCGGGGCAGTTTTCAATCTCTGTCGGCTGTTTTAAAACAAATCCTGATAAATCCATAAAAGGAACACAGTTTCTATAATCCATATACGGGTTTTTACCGAATGATTCCATTTTAACTCCTTAACAACTGTGATAGTCTCTCTTTCTTATTTAATCTTATATAAAAACAAGAAGTTAAACAATAAAATGTAAAAGAAAGTTACAAAATAAATTTCGATCTCTGTTGGCAAAAAATCAATGAGAAAATTAATGAAGAGTTAAAGGTTTTACAAATTAATCAAACAACTTGAAAATTTTTCATGTTGTTGATATATTTTAATGGTAGATAATTAATACATTTGGTGCATGCGCTTGTAGCCCAGTTGGATAGAGCGTTTGGCTACGAACCAAAAGGTCGGGGGTTCGAATCCCTCCAAGCGCGCCATTTAAAAGACTTCCTTCGAAGTCTTTTTTTTATTGGATTTGATGCCTTTTAACAGGACATTTGGTTGGAAGGGGTAAATATTATTGTAATTTTTCTGATAGTTTGAGTGTATGCTGACAGGACTTTTGAGAAATGACACTACTTTGATAATTTGTATTTTTTTGAGTAGTTTGCTCGGAAGAAAATAAGGGTAGGTTGGGCATACTTGCCCAACACCACTAAATTCTAGCAATCGAAAAGCGATTGAGAATCTGAAAATCAAACTGCTCCAAAAGTGACTTTCTTTGCACTTTTTTACTCATTTTTTGCACTATTCTTGCACACTTTTGCACAAAATTGAACCCTAAAGTTTTTGTCGGGTTAAAACCCGACCTATTCACTGTAGGGTGCAATTTTTTGCACCAAAATAATTATCAAAATCCCTGTTCAAAATTCTCAAACCGACTGTTACTTTATATCATTGCGAGCCTGTTGTATTTTTTTGAGTAGTTTAATTATTTCAGTTAGTTTGATTTTTTTTGTGTGTTTTAGTGTTTATGGGTATTTTAGTGGTCGGAAGTATTGTGATTTTAGTCGGCTCAAACTGGACTTAACAGGACTTGTAGCGGACTTTTTTTCGCCATTATTTCGCACTTTAAATTCAGTAATAGCTGAAAAGTGCATTTAGTTTGAGATTTGCGGGTAGTTTGAGAAAAACGGAAAAGTCCGTTTTGAAAATTTATTCAGCACATTGTAATTTTTCTTCTTCTATTCTTTGTAAAAGTGCATTTATATCAATTATTTTTATTGGCACTGTTTCCTCTGTTCTGCCTTCAAATTGGTCTCTAGGATTTTTCCAAGTTGTAGATTCTTGAACTCTTGCCGTTTCAGCAGCAAGTTGTTTAAATTTTTCTGGTGTCATACTAGGATCTGCTTGGCAAGCAAGAGCATAATATCCTGCAACAACAGGAATCGCCCAACTTGCGGAAGCTCTCGAATCGTGTCTATATGCTGTTTCATTTGTAGGATCAGGAACTGTTCTGTTCCCCGAAGTTACATATAACCCCTGTTCAGGATGTTCATCGTCATTAGGATGATTTATTTGATAATTATTAAAATCATCAGCATCGCCCATAGGATCTTTCTTTTCTAAATATCCAAAATCATTCCAAAACTCTTCGCTAGATAAAACCCATACACCTGCATCTGTAAGCTCTTTAATTAATGCTTGTGCTTCTTCTTGCTCTCCATATATAGGTCCAGAAATTGATACAACACGAATCCGCTGATTTTCAGGTAATGTTTTATTTTTCTCAATTATACTTTTAAGAGCATTTATCATATCATTGCCACCCGTTTCGCTTCTATCTTGATACTCTGCAAAGAAATAAACATCAGCATCAGGAGCAACGCCGGTTTGTTGTCCTGCAAGAATTCCTGTGACAGCTGATGCGTGAAAATATTCTTCAACTTGTGCTGCGTATTCGCCACATTGATATTCTTTTACATTTAAATCTTTATGCGGTTTTAATTGCCAATCACAAATAGCAACACTTACTCCTTTACCCGTATAGCCTTTTTCGTGTGCTTCATCAATACCTAAGCCTAAAGTTTTTCCTTTATCAAATACTTGTTGAGGATCATAATTCTCAGGTAAATGTTCTCTTGGAGTATCTGCAAAAGTTGATTCATCGAAACTTAAATAATAAAAGACATCTTCAGAATTTGACCAATCTATATCACTTGATAATGTAACTCCTTTTGGCAACTGAAAATCATATCCGCCTTGCTTGCAATATTCTTTGATAAACTCCATTGTTATTGGTTCTTTCAATTCAATTTGTTCTAATTTTTCATACACATTGTACATATTTCCTTCTTTGATTGCTTCTCGCATCAAAGTCCCAAACAGTACATTAAATGTCTCTTTGTCTTTTGTTTTATGCCCATGAAATCTGTATGCTTGGTCACGCATTTCATTTATAGCTTCTAAAGAACATTTTTCGTATTCTTTGTCATATTTTTTCTTTTTAAATTCAATAGATGCTTCGCTTCCTGTTTTTTCCTCTGCTTCCCAAGCAATTTGACCCATGTGTTCTTGGAACTCCCTAATATTAACTTGGTCATTAATTGATTGCAAATATTCATTAAATACACTTGGAGATTTTTGTTTTTTAATAAATTTTTGAACTTCATCTTTCTGTATAAATTGGTCTTTGTTAGTATTAATCATCTTTACTAAACCGAATATGTTTAACATTTTTTCTGCTCCATCTTTAGTCATACTTTACCATCATACATGTCGGCATAATTTTTAAAAACTTTAATAAATATAGCAAAATTGTTACATTTGAATAAGAATTGTTACAAAAAATATCCAAAAATTAGACAACTAATTAGACGAATGGCTAGTTCGTAGGTCAGGCAGTGCCTGACCTACAGACTGTCCTCAAAATTCCAATATTGGAATTTTGAAAGTATAAATATTCGGCTCAGATGCCGAAGAAATCTAAATCACACAAAAGGACAAAATAGGTATTTTGAAACAAAAAATGCATGCTACAAACTAAATTACATAAAAGAAGAAAAATAGGTAATTTGAAAATGATATAAATTGTAGGTCAAGCAATGCTTGACAAAACCATTAATTTCAATTATTTTCAGGCGGTGCCTGACCTACAAACTACAAACTGAAGTCTACCCTGCTCAATTAAGTTGTTCTTTCTTGTGAAATTTAATTCAGTTTTGTAAAGAAATGTAAAATTATTAGTAAAAATACTAAAGTTTTTATTAAAAGTGCCGTTAATGTTATTACGTTATAATTTATGAGGAGAATTCTTATGGATATTAGATTACATTTTCCAAAGGCAAGCATTAAAATAACGCCTGAATATAAACAAAAAAAAGATATTAATGTAGAACAAGATGAAAATACGAAAAATTTAAAAATAAACACAGGAAAAGAAAATAATAAAAAAGTAATATCCAGTTTGGATGTTTTGTCTTTTTATGAAAACAAAGAACTTAGGCAGTCAGAAAAGTTTTCTGATGTCAGGGCAGAAATGGATAAAAACGTTCCGGACAGAACATCTACAATAGAAGAAAAAGAGAATGCAATATCGTATATAGACAGAATGTTAAGCTGTGATGACATTACCCCAGATATGAAAAATTACTGGTCTAATAAAAAAGATATTATTCAGATGGAAATTGAATCTATTAAAAATGAACAACAAACAGGAAAAGATTCAAATTATCAAAAAGCAGTTGAAGAATATAACAATTTTGTAAAGCAGCATTGGTGTGATAATTATCCGCAAGAAAGAAACCAAAAATTAGAATTTTTGGATAGTGAAGAATACGGACTTACATTCTATAACACATGTATTTCATATTTAAACAGAATATTAGCTTGTAAAGATATACCCGAAGAAGAACTAACCAGTTTTAAACAAGAAATAAATCACTGGAATGCAGAAAAACAATCCAGATTAGGAGAAATTAATTGGTATCAGCAAAACCATAATATAAAAACAGAATCCTTCGAAGATGTTTTTGAAGAATTTGATAAAGTTGTTCCGGACAGAACATCTACAACAGAAGAAAAAAGACTTGCAATATCATATATTAAAAGAATGCTATTGTGCGATGACATTCCTTCCAATTTAAAAGACTACTGGTCAAACAAAAAAGAAATTATTCAAATGGAAATCGAATCTATTAAAAATGAAGAAAAATCCAGTGAATAGTTTGAAGGTCAGCTTTACTAAGCCGACAATAACATTTTTGTTTGCATTACTATGCCAACTTACATTTTTGATTCTCAATATTTCTGTTTTTTCTGCTTAAAACGGCTGTAAAATTATGGTTTTATTAATAAACCCACGTTGGCTATTTTGAAATTAAATTACTTATGGTATGATAATTATAATGGTTATATAAATTGAGAGTGTTTCATGAGGTTTATTTTAAGAAGTTTATTATCAATTATTATTTATACATTTTTTGTTTGCACCTCTTTTGCAGGTACAACAGAAGACGTAAAGCAGAGTATTATTAAGCAGGCAAAAGAGATGGGTGTAGAGCCGGCTATTGTTTTAAGCATTGCCAAAGCAGAATCAGGATTTAATCAGGCAGCAAGAGGTCATGGAGGACATATCGGTGTTTTCCAGTTATCGCACTCCGCTGCAAAACACTTGGGAATTGATCCATATAACCTTGAAGATAACATCAAAGGCGGAATAATATATTATAAAAATATGTACAATAAGTTTGGTTCAATGGAACTTGCTCTTGCTGCATATAATTCAGGACCAATTGCCGTTCAGAGAAATAATAATCAGGTGCCAAAACATTCACAACCGTTTGTAAACAGAATTATGAGTGATTACAGATATTACAAAAGTCAGGGAATATAATATTTTGCAATGTCTGCAAGAGCCGCTTTAAAGGCTAATAAAAGTAATAACACTCCTGCTAAAATCTCCAGATTTTTAGTTGGAATCCGTTTTAATTTTCCACCGATATAAAAGCCCAGATTTGAGTTAACGAAAGTTACGAATGCAATTAAAAGTGCAGGTTTTAAAATCAGTATTCCGTATAATGATAATGTTATGCCGGCTGAAAATGCATCAATAGATGTTGCTATACCAATCAAAATAAGACACTTAAAATCTATGCACAGCTCTTTTGTTTTTTCCGGCATGTTTGCATCTTTGATAAATTTAAACCCGAGATAAGAAAAAATTAAAAATACAATAAGGTTTGAATACGGCTGAATATAAACTCTTACAACATTTGTTAAAAAATACCCTATCACAGGCATTAACCCCTGGAAAAATCCCGTAAAAGATGACAGAAGCAACGCATTTTTAAGTTTTTCTTCATTAAATTTTAATCCGTATGAAAAAGAAACAACGCAGGCATCTATCGATAACGCAAAAGCAAGTATTATTACTGACAAATAAGACATATTGCTCCCTTAATTATATTTATCGCTAGAACACATCTGTTTTCATCGGATTCTTAAATTTGGTAATTGAACCCTGGAACAGAAGTTTAACCGTACCAACCGGACCGTTTCTGTGTTTTGCTATG
This sequence comes from uncultured bacterium, assembly GCA_902760905.1. GTDB lineage: Bacteria > Cyanobacteriota > Vampirovibrionia > Gastranaerophilales > Gastranaerophilaceae > CAG-196. Next base: position 6,326 of record CACWIL010000012.1, on the reverse strand, counting down.
ATAATTTCTGCTTCACCTTTGTTGGCAGCTTTTTCGGCTTCATCTTCTTCTTCGTTTGCGTTTTTATAATATTCATCACGATAAATAAACATTACAATGTCGGCATCTTGTTCTATTGAACCTGATTCTCTTAAATCCGAAAGCATTGGTCTTTTATCTGTTCTGCCTTCTACCGCACGTGACAACTGAGAAAGGGCAATAATCGGAACATTAAGTTCTTTTGCCAGTATTTTTAGACCTCTTGAAATACTTGAAATCTGCTGCATACGGTCTTCTCGTCCCGTTCCTTCAATAAGTTGCAGATAGTCTATTACGATTAACCCCAAGTCTTTTTCTGCCATAGCCAGACGTCTGCATTTTGCTCTTAAATCTGTTATTGTACAACCTGCAGTATCATCTATATATATTTTTGCTTCTGATAAATTGGAAGATGCGACAGCAAGTTTTTCCCAGTCTTTTGTCTGCATGTTACCGGTTTTAATTCTCTGGGTATCAACTTCTGCTTCAGAGCATATAAGACGTTGTGCAAGCTGGTCTTTTGACATTTCTAAAGAGAATATTGCTACAGGAACTTTTCCTCTTAATGCGACATTTTGAGCAATGTTAAGAGCGAATGCGGTTTTACCCATTGCAGGACGGGCTGCTAAAATTATCAAATCTGATTTCTGAAGTCCGTTTGTATATGTATCTAAATCATAAAATCCTGTTGGTACACCTGTCAGTTGTCCTTTATTATTTGCACGTTCTTCTATTTTTGCATATACATCAAACACAATGTCTTTAATCGGTATTACAGACTTCGACGCCTTTTGTGAAGCGATATCAAATATTAATTTTTCAGCCTGTTCAAGAGATTCTTCGATTGGATTAACGTCATAACCAGAGGATACAATTTCAGAGCCGGCATTAATAAGAGAACGTTTGATAGCTTTTTCCTGTACAATTTTTGAATAATATTCAATGTTTGCAGTTGTAATTGTGTTATAACTCAGATCGTTAATAAAAGCACGTCCGCCTACAAGTTCTAATTTCTGGTTAATATTTAGCATATCCGAAACGGAAACGATATCTATTTTATCTTCACCGTTGTATAGTTGAAGCATTGCTTCATAAACATATCTGTGAGCCGGTTTGTAAAAAGATTCCGGCCTTAAATTTTCTACAATCCTGTTCATGCATGACGGATTAACTAATATTGCTCCGAGAATAGCTTCTTCTGCTTCAATATTTTGAGGCATAAGCTGTGATAAATCTTCGGCAGTTGTTTTCTTTTTATTAGCATATGATGTTGACATAAGTTGTTCCTACTGTTTATATTTTATATTTTAAGATTATCAATAATGGTTATTATAATCAACGAATTATTACAACGGGTTAAGGTAAATTTTTGTAAAAAAAATAGTTTCAGGCATGGTATAATTATCTTATGAATATTTTGATAACAGGTGCAACAAGAGGAATAGGCAAGACAATCGCTAAAAATATTTCAGGGAGGATTTTTGCAGTCGGGAGAAATGAAGAACTGCTTAAATCCTATTCCGACTATTTTGTATGTGATCTAGCAGACAAAGAACAACTCAAGAAACTTGGTGAGTACATAGAAAAAAACAATATTGATGTACTTGTTAATAATGCGGGTGAATATATTTATTCCCCGATAGATGAAATAGAATATGATAAACTGGAACATATTATGAAGGTTAATCTTGAAGCACCGTTTTATTTAATGTCTAAAGCAGTTCCTTATATGAAAAAAAACAAATGGGGCAGAATAATTAATATCGGTTCAATCAGTGGTGTTATGGGTGAAGCGTGTGCAAGTTTGTATTCTGCATCAAAATCAGGTTTAATCGGTGGGACAAAAGCTCTTGCGCTTGAGCTTGCCGAATATGGAATAACGGTTAATACGATTAATCCCGGCTGGGTAGATACCGAGATGGGTAACAGCTCTGCAAATGAAGGAGAATGGACGAAGGAAGAAGTTCTTGAATGTATTCCGCAAAAGCGTTTTGTTTCACCTGAAGAGGTTGCAGGCATGGTTAAATACTTAATCTCTGAAGAAGCAAAGGGGGTTACAGGGCAGTCGATTAATATATGTGCCGGATTGAGTGTCGGATTTTAGGTGCTGAATGTCTTTACTCAGGTTGTTTTTGATATTTGTTAAAATAGGTGCAATCCTTCTCGGCGGAGGGTATGTTATTCTTCCCGTTGTTCAGAATGAGTTTGTGGACAAGCGTCATTTGATATCAAGAGAAGAATTGGTCAGTTATTTTGCAATCTCACAATCGCTCCCCGGAATTGTAGCCGCTAATATATCAATGTTCATAGGTTATAAACTCAATGGAAAAACAGGTGCGGTATTGGCGATGCTCGGAATTATTTTTGTTCCGTTCTGGTCCATCATTCTTCTGGCTTCTGTATTGAATATTTTTCTTGATAATACACTCGTACAGGGTGTGATGTGGGGTGTTGGTGTTGCAGTTGTTGCTTTGATATTACTTACAACAAGAGAGATGTGGCAAAACTCAAAAAGAGATTGGTTTTTTCATGTAATATTTTTGCTTGCTCTTGTTACTTTGCTTGTATTTAAATTTTCGCCAATTCAAACAATATTAACTTTTTTAATCCTTGGGTTGCTGATTAAAATTGTTAAAAAACGGAGGGAAAATAAATGATTTACCTTCAATTGTTTTTTGAGTTTTTTAAAATAGGTTTATTTTCGTTTGGCGGCGGATATGCAACGATACCGTTTTTGTATAATATTTCAGAAGTTTATGGTTGGTACACTGTAAAAGAGCTTACTGATATGATTGCTGTCGCATCAGTTACTCCCGGACCGGTCGGTATAAATGTCGCAACTTACGCAGGATTAAAGACTGCAGGAATTTTGGGGTCAATGGCAGCAACAATTTCAGAAATGCTTCCGTCTTTTTTTCTTGTAATAATTGTTTCAAAAATCTTAAATAAATTTCATCAAAACTTTTTTGTTAAATCACTTTTGGAAACTCTTAAACCCATAAGCTGTGCTTTATTATTATCAGTTACAATAGGTTTATTAAAACCTCATATAACAGATATTAAGGCTATGATATTACTTGCTGCATTATTAATTTTGAGCCGGAAAACAAAAAAAGATCCATTGTTTTATATGCTTATAGCAGGCCTCACAGGTGCAGTCATAAGTTTTTTATAGAAACTATTTGTTTGAGTTTAATAATTCTTTGTACTTGCTTTTTTCTTTCATAACGATTTTGAGTTCTACACGCCGGCTTTTTGCATAATCTTCTTTTCCGTTTGTGTAAATAGGATTAGAATAACTTGCGCCTTCAACGATTACAATTTTGTGTAATTTATCACCGTTATTTTTGTTGTATGGGGTATTAATCATATAGTTAGCAACTGAATACGCACGTTTAAGGCTCAGCTCCATATTTTTCATATATTGTTCATCCTGAGAATATTCACCTTTGTATGTTTGTGAATCTGTATGCCCCTGAATTATGATTTTATCAATCTTTTCGTTTAAATATTTATTTGAAAAAAGAGAGTCAAGGTATGCGGGAGCAAATTTTGCCAGATAATTCTTTCCCTTTTGAGAAAGCTCATAACTGTTAAGTTCAAAAAGTTCCAAATCTGATATTTTAACAACCCCTGTTATGCTGTTTATAGAGGCATCAATATTTTGCTTCTTCAGAGTTTCTTCAAGGGCTTCCGAAGCTTTTTGCTGCTCATTTGCCCGCTCGATTTTCTCGGAAAAACTTGTTATATACGTATAGAAAAATAAAACGATAAAAACCAGCACCAATGCTGTCATTAAGTCTGTCATTGTTACCCAAAATATATTATTTTCAGAGTTTTCTTCTTTGTTTAATTTTATACGCATTGGTAATCCTTTACTATTCCCTAGAAAAGTTTATCTATAACGTCACCGCCGTTATTTTTTCCTATAGCCTCATTTAATTTGTTGAGAGAGTATAAAATATTTTCCAGATATGGTGTTGTCGTTTCTCCTATGCTTGCAGAAAGTGCTTTTGCAAAGTTTTCGGGGAGAGCTTTCAGGAGTTTTTCATTTGTATTGCTTTGATATTTGTATTCTTTTACAAGGTCTATTAAAAACTTTTCGCTTGTAACGACATCAAACAATCTTACGAATTCTTGTTGGATTAACAGGTAATAACGTTTACACATGCGGTTATACAAGATTTTTTCAATAAGCATAAAGAACAGAGAAAAACCTACTGCAAAAACCGAGCACAATGCCGCAATCTGAATATTTGAGATTAATCCGTTTAGTGAAGTTCCGACATTAACGTCATTTGCAAAACTTACTTCTTTAAAAGCAATTGCCATTTTTAAGAATGTAAAGAATGGTCCTAAGCCTGTTAATATTGTAGGCATTGTTTGAATGAATTTAAGGTTTATTTTTGAAGATACAAGTGTTTCTTCGTTAAAGAAATACGGAGCATCTATTGTCAAAAAAATGTCTGTCTGCGGTTCTGTAGTGCTGTTTGTGTTTTGAGATGACAGATAAAATTTATCCGGGAAAATGAGTGCTTTCTTAAAATCTTCCCATACGACAGAAGTATATGAGTTTGAAAGCATATATAAATCAAGCTGTTTATATTTGTATGAGAGCTCTGTTTTGTCTATATTTTTTAATGTATTGCTAATCTCTTTCAGATTAGAGTTTACTTTAACATAATTTTTTAAAGTTATAAAAATAAAACATAGGAAAACCGATATTATAATCAGTATTGCAGGTTCAGTTAAAATCGTAATAAAAGTCATAATTACCCTCCTTATAAAGTATAGCATAATGTTTGATATTAGACTATAATTTAAACTATGGAATGTCCTAAGTGTCATAAAATAATATCAGATAATGCAACCACATGTCCTCACTGTCATAAGGTCCTGACATTGATTTGTCCGAATTGCCATTCTTTCAGTAAAAACAGCGTATGTGAGAAATGTGGTTATATAATACTTGAAAAGTGTTCAAAATGCGGTCGTCTTGTACCTACAGAGGCAGAATTTTGTAAATGCGGGCTGAGTACAAAAAAAAGTATTGCCTGTAATGAGTGTGAGACTGATGAGTTTGCTGCGCTTACAGTCAATTTTATGTCGCTTAAATCTATTCGCACGCTGCTTGCATCAAAAGAACTTTATAATAAATTTTTAATAAAGCTTAAAAATCTGATGCAGACACAGCTCAAGGGACTTGAAGGCTTGGTTGTTTTATATGGCGATTCTTATGTTGTCAATTTTAATAAAGAGCTGTCTTTTTCATCTTCGGTTAATAAAGCAATAAAACTTGCGCTGAAAATACTAAATGCCTTTTCCGGCTTAAATCTGAGGATGCAGCAGGAACTTGGCTATCCGTTAAAAGTAAATATTGTTATACAGAAAAAAGATGCAGAAAACTTATTGGTAAATAAATTTCTTGAAAATAATGTTAAACCTCTTATTCTGAAAAAAAATGAAAAAAAATATATTAAAGGTATGGAGGTTATTTTTGACCAGTATGTTCAGGATGCATTGTCAAAGGATTATAAAACGGATTCACTTTATACGCTGGAATTTGAAGGCTGTACCGTAAAATATTATGAACTTTTGCTTGAAAATTACGTTCTTCCGCCAAATACAACAGATGATATTCCTGCAGATATTAATAAACGTGCGCCGGAAGAAAAAAAATCTGAAACAGAAAAACAGGATATGTTCAGCTTCAATGTATTTAATATCAAAGCAAAATGTAATTTTGAAAAATGCAGTTCTTCAGAGTTGTTAAGTAAGCTGAATCCTAAAAATAAAATAATTACCCTGAAATCTGAAAAAGAGCTTCAGGTAAGAACTTCAGATATAATAAAGTTGTACAGGGATTTCGGATATATTCCTTTATACGTTTCGTGTAATGAAAACTTAAATTATCAGCCCTGGGGATTTTTTGACAAATTATTTAAACAATATTATGAACTGTCTGTGACAAACGGGCTTATAAGTTCTGATTTTGACTGTAAAAGGTTTAATAATATAAAGAATCTGATACTGGGTAATCCCGGTAAATCTTCAACTCCCGAAGATGCAAGGTTTGCACAGATGGAAATGTTTGTTAATTTCTTAACGGCATTAAAACAGTGTGTAATTATTGTAGACGGATTTGAAAACCTGGATGATACATCTATCCAGACTTTGGATTTGTTTTTTGACAATTTTAAGAAAATTAATCCTAATTTTATATTTATCACAGATGAAAATACAACTGTGCATTCAAAAATAAAAGGTCTTTTAAGAACACCTTTGTATACTGAAATAACATTAACTAA
>CACWIL010000011.1 GCA_902760905.1 uncultured bacterium | reverse complement strand
ACAATTTTAGGTTTAAATATTTTGTTTGAGAATATCTTATCTGAAGAAAAAATGCATGAACTTTGTGCATCACTCGGTTCTGATTTGAATGTATGTTTAAAAGGCGGCTGTCTGCATGCGACTTCGCGCGGTGAAAACGTCAAAGAACTTTCAGTAAATATTTATCCCGTAACTCTGATTAAACCAAAAGAGCTTGGTATATCAGCAAAAGAGGCTTATACAAAATATGCTGCAAAAACAGAAAAACCAAAATATTATATGACGGAAAAAATGATTGAAGCTTTAAAAAGCGGAGAAGATATAAGAGAGTTTTTGTATAACGATTTAGAATATGCTGTTTTTGATGATTATAAAGAACTTCAGTTTATTAAATCAAAACTGCCGAACTCAATAATGTCAGGTTCGGGTTCAACTTATTTTGTTTTGGAAGATATTAATACCGAATTTCCGGATGATTACCAGGTTATAAAAAATCTTCATTTTATATCTGACGGCTGTTCTGTTGTTTAAAGCTAATTTTTAACTTTTTTTGCTGCGATAGCTTTGGTTAAATTTTTATTAAATTTGTCAGACATTTTTTCTTCTGTCGGTTTCATTAAAATAACAGGTAAGTCGTGTTCCTGTGCGAATCTTAAAAAGTCTTCCGGGCAGTCCTCAAGTTTTTCTGCTTTAGCAATTAAACCTTTAGCTTTGGGATTAATCGGTATAAGTTCACTGTGTTCATCACCGTAGAATAATTTGTCACGTGATTTTTCGAGAGCATCTTTTAAATCACGTGCTTTTATAATTTTATCTCCGATTTGAATATCTTTGCGGATTTGTGAAGTATATTTTTTATTGAATAAATACTGGCTGAGAGAAGCGTATTCTGTTTCATTCAGATTATATCCTTTTTGCTCCATTTCCTGAATAAAGTTGTCTTTTACGTAATGCCTTACATCCCAGGTTTTTATTTTGCCGTCAATGTCTTCTTTTCTAATTTTTCTTGAACCGAATAAGAAATTTTGAAAAGCATCAAGAGTTTTTTCACCGCCGGAGCTGGTATTTCCCCAGAAAGCTTCCGAATAATTTGCCTGCGGAACATCAAAGATTACTCCAAAGTCTTTGCCCCAGTATGTTCTGTTATTAGCAAGACTGATTAAAGAAGATGACCATGTGCTTTGATATGTTGGTGTTTCAGTCAGTCTGAAAACTGTTTCCAGAAATGAGCGTCTTGGTTCCGTCATGTGTACAACAAACCTTGCATTATCTCTTGTTACACCCGGAGCAAAACCGTAAACCGATAAATCTGCACCTTCTTCCAGCTCCGATAAATTTAATACTTTAAAACTTGTCTTTTTACCGTCAAGCGTGAGTTCCTGCGTCGGGAATAATTTTCCGCGCCTTATAAATTGTGTATCAAAAATAAAGTTTGCTTTCTGATATATTTTATTAACAGCTTCTTCTACTGCTTTAAATTTGCTTTGCATATATGAGTCAAACTCAGCCTTATTTGTTGCGCCGCCTGTTTTGTCACCGAGATGGAAAGTCGGGTTTACATTTTCAAAATCGGCTTTGGAGAATATTTCATAAATTTTTAAATCTTCTGGTCTCCGGCAGCGTACGGCAACATTTTCAGCAGTTGCACTGTTGGTATTGAAGGCTTCAAACCAATGATGATTATCTACAATATCTATTATTCTGTCTTTGACTCCGGGCGGGAATGTATATCTGTCAAGTATTGACCACGCATAATCTGCGCTCAGGCTTGCGTGTCCGGTGTCAACAACTCCGCCTTTTTTCCCGAAATCGTGCAGTAAAATTGCGTATTTTATTATGGTTTTATCAGTATCGCTTAATGTTTTATACAGCGGGTCATTCATCGCACTCTGCAGAACTTTTAGTGTGTGAATATCAACACTGTAATCGTGTCTGCCGTGCTGTTCTTTTCCCGTAATACTTACAAACTCAGGAAAACCTTTAATCAAGCCGTCTAGTACTTCTTTTGTTTCTTTATCTTGGATTATAACTTCGTTATTAAGAGTAAATTTTTCTATCTCTTTCTGAATCTTTTTAGCTGTTTCAATGGCTTTTTCAGATACATTTTTACCGCTAAAAGTTTTGTTGTTCCATATTCCGTCAAAACCTGCAGCTCCTCTTTCCAGTCCAAAGTGCTTTAATATTACCTCTGCTTCATTTTCAGGCAAGTCTTTTAACAATGCTTCAATATTTTTGGTAAACTCACTTCGGGTGTATTTCAGCGGTAAACCACGTTTCCCGAATTGTTCAAAGTTAAAAGTTTGCAGGATTTTTTCTGCTTTTGGATTATTGTTTGCAATGATTTGTCTTATTAATAACTGACTTTGTTCCTCGGAAACGGATGTAAGCGGACGTTTAAATCCGAGAGAGTTAACTACTTTATTCGTCAGTTTGTCAAAATCTATTCCGAGTTGTTTTATCACTGCTTTTCCTTTGTCATCAACAGCTGATAATTGTTCATACAATCTTAGTCTGTGTTTAATTTTAAACTGATTAATATTAACAATTTCTGCCGTAATTAAATCTTCTAATTTAAAATCCTTTAAAGCTGATAAATCAGTATCCAGTCCTTTAAGATACATAGCCATAAACTCTTTTGAGTTATCCCTGCAATGAGTTCTTATTAAATCCAGTGCAGATAACAAATCATTTTCTTTTACATTCTTATTGAGAAGTATCATTACAAACTCTACAACATCTTTTTTTATTTTTGAGCCATCTTGTCTTATTGCCCTGCGGACAGTTTCTAACGAAGAAAAGCTGTTATAATTTTTCTTTAATGATGTAATAACATTATTTAATAAATTAAACTCTTCAATGCTGTCGGTTTTTATAAATTTGGAATAAGGTCCTATTAAATCCGGCTCGGTTTTGTCTATATTTTTTAAAACATTTATTTGTTTACTTAATACTTCAGTATTTTTAGATGATAAATTATTGAGTACATATATAATGCTGCTTTGGGTATAATTCAAATTTGCAATTAACTCTTTTGCAAAATTGATTTTTGTGCTCATAATCTCAGTATTTTCAGACTGAACCGCTTTCAGAAAATCTACAACTGAAGCTTCTTCAATATACTTATTCTTTGATAAATATTCTGCAAATTTTTTCATCTCCGGAGTTACATTCAGCTCAAGCAATTCCTTTGTTTTTGTAAGCATTGTAATAAGATTAGTATCTTCTTTTAAAAGGTTAAGTTCTTTTAGTTTTGATACAGCCTTGGTAATTTCAGGCTCTTTTAATTCAATTAAACTTAACATGTCAATCCCGGTAACAAGTAAATCTTTTTCATAAACAGGTTTTCCTGTTAATTTTTGAAGAGCAGAACAGAAATTATAACATTCAATATTTGTGATATTTTCATTCAAATCACGTGCAAAAGCATCTATATCAAAATGGTCATGATTAGCTTTGTATAATTCATAATTTTCTTTGTTTAAATATCTGGAAATGGACTTGATTTCTGCTATTTGTTTCAAATCACGTGAATCGGCAGCAGTATTTATAAATTCCATAATTTGTTTTATTACCTGAACTTTTGGAATTCCGCCAAATATCATATTTTCAGATATATCATCAAGGAACATCATTCTTATTATCGGCTCTGCTATGTCATTTTTGCTGAAAGTTATACATTCATCTTCTTTTAAACCAAGTTTTTGAAGATACTGAATGATATCTTTTTCTGTCATTTCATCAGCTTTTTTGTATATTGATTTTTTATTAAAATCAAATTTTTTGTCTTTGGCTTTTACCATTTTATCCAAAACATGTTCCATATCAGGAGTGCTGAAAGAACTGCTGTCAGATTGTTTACACAGTGTTATAATTTGTTTTTTGTTTAATCCCAAATCAGCGTTAAGGACTTTTAAAATATCATCACTATTCAAGGAACCGCCGGTGTTTTTGGGTGAATAAAGTATTTGAATAAGCTCTATTTCTTCTTTAGTTCCTGTTTGTATTCTATTAATAAGTTTTTCAAAGTTTTCAGTTGTTTCCTGTGTCATTTTGTATGCCATAGCCGGATGAAAATCACAGGAAAGCAATGAAAACTCTTCAGGATATTTTTCGGCAAAGTCCAAAAGTTTTTCTATCTCAAATGAGTTATGCGAAATGTAACCATTATCTTTTACCATGTTTATCATTTTTAAAGCGAGTTTTTCGTCTGTTTTTGAAAATCTTTCAAAAACAGAGATAAAACTTTCTGTACTGTCACCTAAGCCTTTACCCTCATTTGCTTTTAACATTTCTTTCAGTACTGAATGATTTTTTTCTGTAACCAGATTAAGAATCTTTGTTATATCGTCTTTCTCAAATTTGTAAAATTTTGTTTTCAAAAAAGCAGATGATGTTGTCATATCTGATAAAAGAGTTGCAAGCTCCTGCGCTAATCCTTTGTTTTCTTTTAAATACGGATTATTAATCTTACTTATAAACTTTTGAAACTCTTCAGGTGAAAAGCGCGGTTTTCCCTCTTCCACAACAGCTCTTTTTGAGGCTGTTTTAAATTTTTTAAAAATACCTGATTTACCGCTGTTAAGAATACTGTTTATCTTTTGTATGTTTTTACCGGAGAGTTTTAAATTTTTATATTTGCCGGATTGTTCAAATTTTTTAAATTTATCAATCTCTTTTACATGTATCATTTCTTCCAAATCATTTGTACCGGATAATTTTTTTCCGATATAGTGCCCTGATTTACCTGCAAGCTTCATACCTCCGCCTAATATAGGAGCAAGGAAAAATCCTCCGATACCGCCTTCAAGACTTGCTAACAAAACTTCGTCAGCATCTCCGCCGTCATAAGCTGTACGAAATGCTGTGTCCACAGCTCCGCCCATCATACCGTCCGATGCCATCTCAGCTCCGTATGCCAAAACCTGTTTTCCGACAGTTCCGCCGTAACTGTACCCAGCAGGGTTTAGAACGGCATTTTTTAAACCTTCTTTTATTCCGCCATTAAATATTCGCGAAGCAGATGCTAAATGGTTGAGTCCTGTATTTACCGCTTGCTTTGTACCTTGTTTAAATACTTCTGCACCTAGTTTTGTTGCAACTGTTTTACCTATTGCACCACCCAGTCCTGCCGTAAAAGGTGCAAGTAAGCCTGAAAATGCCCCCGTTGCAATATCTCTTTGTTTTGAATCATATTCTCTTCCGCCGGATTTTGCATCAGCGTGTTTTACCAATGTTTTAATTATGCCGCCACCCGTAACGGCAAGACCTGCTCCTGTTATTGTTGCAGCTGCAAGAGAAAGTCCTCCTGTTACCGGAATGGTTGCAACAGCTAGAGAATACAGTCCGACTGCACCAACACCTGATACAAGGTCGCCTGTTATATCACATGCCATATCCTGACCTTCTTTATAGCTTTCCAGTGCAATTTCCGATTTTAGTTTAATTTCACCGTTAATAAATCTGTTGAAGTTTTCTTTGTTGTAAACTTCCCCTGTAAGTTCTTTAAAAATTTCCGTCCGTTTTTTAGTGTCTGAAGAAAATTGTTTTAACAACTCTTTTTCCTGTTTTAGTTTTTCCCGTACTTTATCAGAGCCATCTCCGATTCCCGTAAAATTTTTAAATCCGCTCCATGCTTTGCCGATAAATCCGTTTTTGCTTTCGGCTTCTTCCAGCTCAGCAGAAATTCTCTTGAGTCTTTGTTCTGCTTTTTTGTTAAACTCGTTTGCCTTAACTGGTTCGTTTGTAGAATTTTTATCTATTTTTAAAGGATTAAAATCTTTATTATTATCCCAAAAAGCTGAAATTTGTTCCTCTTCGTTGATTTTCATATTATCAAACTGAGTGTTCATAACAGTTAAAATTTCGGCATCAGAAAGGTTTGCATAGTTAGGATATGCTTTTCGGAAATTATTTATAATTTGTGCTGTATCGATATTTATATTGTTATCAAAAACAGACATTACTAACCTTTCACAATAAACGAGTTCTGCATGATATAACGGCAGGTCTTCAGTAAAACTTTAGAGTTTAAGCTTAAACTTTTACAAATCTTAATATTATGATTTAGCCGATATGCGTGATGAAAATCAGCAAAAAATTTTTAGAATAATTTTAGGAGGTATTGGAAAATGAAAAAACTGATATTAATTTTAACTTTTATTTTTATATTACCGGCATGGGCACTATGTCCTTTAGACGGTGAAAGTGTCTGTACGATTTCTGATTCTGACATGGTTATGTTACAAAATCAAAATACTCAGGGTTTAAATATGAATAATGGTAGCATGCCGTCAAATGCTTTAAATATCAAAGGTACAAGCAGTTCTTTTAATAGAACTTTAAATCAAAGCGGTATAAGAATGCAGGGTAACCTGGGGTGTCAGTTTGGCAACTGTAATAAGGAAAAAAGTAACGATTTTTAGCCTGATTAACAGGGTGTCAAGTAGCGTGAAAGCTAATATATTAGCACTTTTGCGTATCAAAGAGTTTTGTCAATAATCATGTTATCGTTTATTAAGGTAAATTTTTGTAAATTTATATTTTTATTAATAGTCATGGGAGGCATGGACAATTGTAAAATTTTTTTGTAATTTCTTTACTTGATAAAAAAAAGTGAAAGACATACTATATAAACATACCAGAAAGGAGTGATGGCTACTAGCTTAAAGGAGGAGTGGTAATAAATTTTACCAGAGAGATTAAGTAAATAATTTTGAGAGAAAGAATTAAAAAAATTTTTAAAAACCCAAAAAACAGTATAGTATTTTAAAAACAATTATCACAATCAAAAAACAATAATAGTGTTTAAAGATTAAAATTTAGAGAACATTCCATGTTCTTGGGGGCAGGAGAATATTGGGTTTAGATGACGGGCTTTCGGCATATTGCCGAAAGCCCTTTTTAATCTTTCGTGGTATAATTAACGAAAGATTAATTAAGAGGTTTTATATGATAAAAAAGTTGGTTAAATATCCGTTTTTAACAAGAGAGATAGAAATATACGAAAGAGAAAACGGACATAAAATTGTTTTGGCACATAAAGAAGGAGATATGGTTAATGTATCTTCGTGGGTTAAGACAGGTTCAATAAACGAAAATGACAAAAATAACGGTATTTCTCACTTTCTTGAACACCTTATGTTTAAGGGAACTCATAAACACAAAGCAGGTGAGTTTGATAAAATACTTGAAGCAAAAGGTGCAATTGTTAATGCTGCAACATGGAAAGACTATACTTTTTATTATGTAACACTTCCGAAAGGCGAGAGTGATGAAAACTTTAATACTGCAATAGAACTCCATGCCGATATGATGACTGACCCTGTCATTCCTGATTATGAGATGGGTGCTCCGTTTGACGTTAATGATAAAAATGTTACCGATAAACGTGAACGCCATGTTGTTATAGAAGAAATAAGAATGAGAAAAGACCAGCCATGGACAAAAGTTTATAATGCAACAAACCATGCTATGTACACTTCTCATCCTTATAAGCGTGATGTTATAGGCACTCCTGAAATAATATCTCAAATTCCTCAACAGGAAATAATGGATTATTACAGAACTTTTTATTCTCCAAAAAATGTAACGACTATTGTTGTAGGTGATTTTGATTCTGAAAAAGTTCTTAACAAGGTTGTTAATGAATTTAACTGGGGAGAAAGACCGGAACCTCCGGTAAGAAATATACAGCCTGATAAACCGGTGAGTGAGCAGGTTTATGTTGAAAATGAGGCTGATATTAACTCGTCTTTTATGATGTTTGGATTTCTTGGAGCACCTGCACGTGATTTAAAAAATACTATCGCTTTGGAAATGCTTGCAATAATTTTAGGTGAAGGTTCAAGCTCAAGACTTTTCCAAAACCTTGTTGAAAACAGTGATGAACATATTTTTAATATTATTGATGCAGAAAATTATACATTCCGTGACGGCTGTAATTTCTTTGTTCAGGCAAACTTTAACCCTGAATATAAAGAAAAAGCTATTGAGCTTGTAAAAAACGAACTGGAAAAAGTTAAAAGCGGCATAACAGAGCGTGAACTTAACAAGGCTAAAAAGAAAGTTAAATCACGTTTTGCGTGTGAAGTAGAAACTGTATCGGATATAGGTGAATCAATCGGATATTATATGACTGTTTGTGATGATTTGGCACTGGCTGAAGATTATATTCCAACCTGTGAAAATATAACTGCAGAAGATTTACAAAATGCCGCAAAAAAATACTTAGACCTCAATCATGCGGTTATAAGCGTTTTATGTCCCAAAAAATAAAATAAATAATTATGAAATATAAATGGCTTAATCAGAAAAATAATCAAAAACTAATCATATTTTTTAACGGCTGGGGTATGGATGAATGTGTTGTTAATTACCTTTCGCCTGAGGATTATGACGTTTTGATGTTTTATGATTACAATTCGCCTGAAACTGACTTTGATTTTGAAAACATATATTCCTACCCGCAAAAATATCTTATTGCCTGGTCAATGGGGGTAATGATTGCAACGCTTTTTGATATTGATTACGTTTCAAAGACCGCAATAAACGGAACGCTCAAACCTATTGATGACAGGTTTGGAATCCCAAAAAGGATTTATGATTTAACTCTCAGAGGTTTTTCTCCAAAAGGTGCAGAGAGGTTTATAAAATCAATGTATTCAGATGTTTCAGATGATATTTATACCCCAAAAAGAGAGTTTGAAAATCAAAAGTCTGAGCTTGAAGCACTTACGCATTATAAAGCAAACCAGGATTTTAAATATGACAGGGTAATTATATCTTCTAATGATAAAATTATTCCGGCAAAAAACCAAACGGCTTTTTGGGGTACAGAACCAAATATTGACAGCGGGCACTGTCCTTTTAATCATTTCAAAAAATGGAGTGATTTATTATGAACAAAGACCTCATAAAACAGCGGTTTCGCAGAAAATTAAACTCTTATAACGAAAACGCCCGTATTCAAAAGCAAATGGCGGAAAAACTGATAAGTTTTATTTCACATTCAGATACAGAAAAGAAGTTGGGGAATATCCTTGAAATTGGATGCGGAACCGGATTACTTACAGAACTTGCTGTTAATAAATTTTCTTTTTCGGGTTATACAGCTATTGATATTGTGCCTGAATGCAAAAAATTTATAAAAAATATTTATTCTGGTATAGAATTTGTTACTGTTGATATTGAAGAATATATAGAAACTACAGACAAAGCATTTGACCTTATCATTTCAAATGCTTCTCTCCAGTGGGTAGAAAATTTGCCTGATTTGATAAAAAAACTCACTAAAAAACTTAATCCCAACGGCAGGCTGATTTTTTCAACATTCGGAAAAGAAAATTTCAGAGAAATTTATTATGTTTTGGGTAAAACGCTTAACTATTATTCCACAAATGAGTTGCAGGAAATACTTTCTGGATATCTGCCTGTAATAGAAGAAGAAGTTCGGGTTATGGCATTTAAAACTCCGAAAGAAGTATTAAAGCATATTCAAAGCACTGGGGTTAATGCCTTGTCGAATGAAACCTGGACAAAGAAAGATTTAATAATATTTGAAAAAGAATATAACGTTTTCTGTGCGAATCACCCTACGTTAACGTATAATCCGGTGTATATAAAAATACAAAAATAGGTTAGTTGGCTAATTTTCCGTACAATATCTTTGTACTAGCATAATTTTGTTATAAAGAGGAGAATATAAGTCGGAAAAATGAGTACATCTACAAGTAATTCTGCCGGTAATACAGAAGATAATGACGTGTTACAGAAGCAAAGGGAAACATTTGTAGCATCACTGAGCCATGATTTAAAAAATCCTACAATAGCGCAAATACGAGCAATAGAACTAATTTTAAAAGGAAAATTCGGGAAAGTTCTTCCCCAGCAGCGAGAAATTATGGAAATGGTTCTCGATTCCTGTAAATATATGAATGCGATGTTGTGTTCAGTGCTTGCAACTTACAGAAATGAAAAAGGTACAATCAATTTGAAATCAGAAAGCGTTTCAATAGCTGATTTGGCGGCTGAATGTACTGATGAAATGATTTACCTGGCAAATGATAAAGGAATAAAAATTACTCTTGAAAATTCTGCCGAGCAAGAGCAAGTTTGGGGCGATATGGTACAGCTAAGACGAGTTGTAATGAATCTTTTATCAAACGGTATAAAATATGCTTATCCTAATACCGAATTGATTATAAAGGTTTATAATGAACAGAATAACACTTGTTTTATGTTTGAAAACAGAAGTCCCTATTTAAGTCCGGAAAAGCGAAAAAGTATTTTTGCAAGATATATCTCTTATTCTAAAACACATACAGGGATAGGACTCGGATTGTATGCTTCTAAAAAAATTGTCGAAGCACATGGCGGAACAATTTTTGTTAAAAGCTATGAAGACGAAAGAAATATTTTCGGGTTTAAGTTACCGAATGATGAATGTTTAAAAGATGCAAAGCGTTGCGTAACTTTTTAAAACAAAAGAGAAACGAAGGTTATCTTCGTTTCTCTTTTTGTTTTTTTATAAAATATAATTATTTTTTAACATTTTTATCGGTGTTTTTATTGTCATCAGGTGTTATATTAATCGGTTTTGCAGGATCATAGCTTGGGTCAAGATATTTGATATCAGCTTCTTTCATTAATCTTGTTGTAAGCTTTTTAAGCACAGCAATTTGTTTCTGAGTTTCAAGGAAGAATTTTAAATCATCTTTAACTTTAACATATGGAGTTGTTCCTGCTTCCATTCTGTCTGTAACCTTGATAATATGGTATCCGAAGCTTGTGTGTACTAAATCACTTATTGTATTTGGTTTCATTTTAAATGCAGCATCTGCAAATTCCTTAACCATTACTTCTCTCGGGAAAAATCCGAGTTCGCCTCCTCTTGCTGCACTTCCTTTATCATCTGATTTTTGTTGTGCAATTATTGCAAAATTATCAGGATTTTTCTTAACTTCTGCCAAGATTTTTTCTGCTTTTGCTTTTTGAGAGTTCATAATTTTTTCTACTTCAGCATTAAGTTCTGCCGGAGTTATATCAGGATTTTTTTGTTTTATTGTTTGAAGTATGTCAAGGAAGTTAGCTGCGATTAAAATATGTGATGCTCTGACTTGCTCGCCGTGAGTAAATTCCTTTTGGTGTGTATCATAATATTTTTTTGTATCAGCATCGGTAACTTCTATTTTTTCTTCAGAGTTAACAAGTTTTCTGATTTTTATTTGTGTTTTTAAGTCATTTGTAAACTGCTCATTTGAGATTTTTCTGCTTTTAAGAATTTTGTTAAGTTCTTCTTTTGAACCAACTTTATCAATAACTGTTTTTAGTTCGTTTTGAACATCTTCTTTTGTTGCTTCAATTCCTCTTTTTTCGATTTCAGCATCTAAAAGAGCTTTTATAATAAGTTCATTGGTAACTTTTTCTTTGAACACCAGGTACATAGGACTATTTTCTTCTTTTGGAAAATTTTTAGCTCCGCCAAATGATTTTAAGAAAGATTTATCAACACTTTTATCAAAAGCTTTGTCAAAATCTGCTTGTGTAATCACTTTTCCGTTAACTTCTATAATTCCTGTTTTGTGCAAAAAAGAACAGCCTGTGAACAGTATTGCTGAGGCAGCTAAACATATTAATAGTTTTTTCATATTTACTCCTTAAATTTTCTCTCTTTTATTTGATACCTCTATATAATAAACCAAAAAGCAAAAAATGTTAAGAGTTTATTTATTATATCTGCTTGCAGTTTCTTTTATGTAATAGAATAATCCCGTTAAAACATCAAACAGTTCTTCAAAATTCAGATATTCGTTGTTTACAAGAATAATTGATTTGCCTTCTGCACAACTTTTCGGCGCTACGGTAAATTTTAATTTTTTAGCGATGTCTTTTTGAAGTCCCTGTTTGATAATATTCCATTCGTAAGGCGTAAATGGTGTATATATTCTTATATCCGGCCCCGCTTCCCTTATGGCTGATACTCCGCAATCAGTTGCAGTTAAACGGATTTTGATTAACTTGATTAAGTTTTCAACTTCGTCGGGAATACGTGAAAATCTGTCTTTCCACTCAGATACTATGTAATTGAGTTCGGTTTCGTTTTTAACGTCACTCAAACGCTTGTATTCAATCATTTTTTGTTCTGTTGAACCAACCCACTCATCAGGAATATAAGCTGTTACATTAATATCAACTACGGTTGGCTTGTTAGCTTTTATTTTTTCACCTTTAAGTTCGTTAACTGTTTCTTCAAGCAATTGACAGTACGTGTCAAAACCAACATTAATCATGTGTCCGTGTTGTTTTGTTCCCAAAATGTTTCCGACACCTCTGATTTCAACATCACGCATTGCTATTCTGTATCCGCTTCCGAGGGTTGTAAACTCTTTTATTGCTTTTAATCTTTCGGTTGCTTCTTCTGAAAGCTCCTTATTTTTCTTATACAAACAATAGCAGTATGCCTGCTTTTCGCTTCTTCCGACCCTGCCTCTGAGCTGGTACATTTGCGCCAGTCCAAGTTTGTCAGCTTCGTGAATAATTATTGTGTTGGCATTCGGAATATCAAGACCGTTTTCAATAATTGTCGTACAAAGTAAAATATCACTTTCGTGGTTATCAAATCCTACAATAACATCTTCCAGCTGTTTTTCGCTCAACTGCCCGTGCCCGACTGCTATTCGTGCGTTAGGAACAAGTTTTTGAAGTTCCAGTTTAAACTCTTCTATTGTTTCAACTCTGTTATACAGATAAAATACCTGTCCGTCGCGGTCCAGCTCATTGGTAATAGCATTCTTAACAGTCTGGGGATTGTACTCTCCGACATAGGTTTTAATCGGCAAACGGTTTTGAGGCGGAGTATTAATAACAGAAATATCTTTTATCCCTGAAAGTGACATGTAAAGAGTTCTTGGAATTGGTGTTGCTGACATTGAGATAATATCAATATTTTCTCTGAACTCTTTTAGCTTTTCCTTATGTCTAACTCCAAATCTGTGTTCTTCATCAATTACAAGCAAACCTAAATCCTTAAAAACAACTTTGTCCTGCAAAAGTGCGTGAGTGGCAATAACTACATCACATTTTCCTGTAGCAAGGTTTTTGAGTGTTTCACTTCTTTCTTTTGTACTTCTGAAACGGCAAAGAAGCTCAACATCTATTCCAAACGGCTTAAATCTGTCATTAATTGTCTGATAATGCTGAAGTGCAAGAACGGTTGTCGGAACAATTACTGCAACCTGTTTAAGTGATGTAACTGCTTTAAACATTGCACGCATTGCAACTTCAGTTTTACCAAAACCTACATCACCGCAAACAAGTCTGTCCATCGGGTTTGGACTTTCCATATCTTCTTTTATCTGATTTATTGCTTTAAGCTGGTCGGGAGTTTCTATATACTCAAATGTATCTTCCATCTCTAACTGCAGCGGACTGTCAGGAGCAAACTCTATTCCCTGCTGCATTTTTCTTCTTGCATATAGTCTTAATAAATCATAAGCAATTGTTTCAACAGCTTTTTTAACTTTTGTTTTTGTGTTCTCCCAGTCACTTCCGCCCATTCTCGAAAGTTGCGGTCTGACTTGCCCCGAACCTCTGTACCGGCAGAGCATATTTATTTGTTCTGCAGGAATGTGGAGCTTGTCTTTATTTGCGTATTCTATTGTCAGATAATCCTTTAACTGTCCGTCAAACTCCTGTTTTGTAAGTCCTTTGTATATTCCGACACCATGAACCGAATGAACAACGTATTCGCCCTCTTTTATATCATTAATATTTTCAATATATTCAGCTTTTTCTTTGTATCTGCGCTTACGATTGGACGGAATATCTTTTTGTCTTTTATTAAACAGTTCTCTGTCTGTAATCAAAAGGATTTTGGCATCAGGAATAATTGTTCCCTGTGATGTAATATTTTTTATAAAATTGATATCAAAAATTTCATAAGAAGCCAAAACCTCTTTTACTCTTTCCTGAAAATCAGTAGCAATAGTAGTTTGATAACCCTTATGTTCTTTAATAAACTGTGCAACCGAATCCATGTCAGCATCAAAAATCTGAATATTACGTGCATCTATATCAATAACTTCGTTATTTTCATCAGACAAAAAATTGTTCATGTATATTTTTTGAAAACCTGCAATCTCTTTAGTAAACTCTTCCGGAGAAAAATGATTTAATGCACAGTTCCCCTCGCTTTTTGTGGGAGAGGGTGCGGCAGCGGGTGTAACTCTGTTACACAGTCTGCCGAGGGTGAGGGGTAAAATCAGTCCGTTTTTTAGCCTTTCATTATAATGATTATCAAAAGTTTCTGCTATCAAACCGTATTTTGAGCTGACTTCTGCATACTCATCAAACACAACTATATAATCTTTCAGGTAATCAAAAATGCTTACTAAATTGTTATTAAAGTAAGACTGATATACATTTATTCCCTCAAAATAACCTTCGTTTTCAATTTGTTCTTTTAGTTTTTGAGGTAAGTCTTTTGCTGTATTCATCCCTTCTGATAAAACAAATTTATAAAGCGGGTAAATCTGAACCTGTGATGGTTTTTTATCATTCCCCCACCCCTTGAGGGCGGGGGTTAGGGGGCGGGGTATATCTGTTGTTATTGCCCGTTGTGTTTCATTATCAAAATATCTTATATCAACAATCTCATCTCCCCAGAACTCAATTCTCACAGGATTTTCTTCTAAAGTGTAAATATCCGCTATATCCCCTCTTATTGAAAATTCTCCAATATCGGAAACCATTGTTGAACGTTTGTATCCAAGATTTAAAAGTTTTGATAAAAGGTCTTTTTGATCTATGGTGTCACCGATTTTGAGGTTTAGAGAATGTTTGTCAAAAAAAGTATCTTCGGGAAATTTTTCCGGCAGTGATTTAACAGGCGCAATAACTATTTCAGGTTTGTTCAGAAGTATAGAAATTTGCTTTTGGTAGTCATAGAGGTTAGTATTTATTGCTTCATAAGGTGATACGTTCTGATACGGAAGTGTAACGGCTTCGAGTTCAAATAACCGCTCCAAATCAGCTGTGTATCTCAGGGCAGACTGTTCGGTAGAAGTAATGAACAGGATTTTTTTGTTTGACAATTTTCTTATATATTTAAGCAAAAGCAAACGAGAAAAAGTTGTAAGACCTGTAAAGGTAAAAGATT
This sequence comes from uncultured bacterium, assembly GCA_902760905.1. GTDB lineage: Bacteria > Cyanobacteriota > Vampirovibrionia > Gastranaerophilales > Gastranaerophilaceae > CAG-196. Next base: position 10,852 of record CACWIL010000011.1, on the reverse strand, counting down.
TACCCTTTTTTATATTTCCTGCCAATGCATCAAAAAAAGAACTCATTTCTAACTTCATAAGAGATATTATAACATAATACCCGAAATGTCAGTATAATACGTCAATACTATTTTCTTAACCCTGATTATTTGGGCTTTCGTATTCTATTCCCATGCCTTTAAGAGCGCCAATAAATCTTTCAGCGCATGCGTATTGAACTTCCGGAGGAACAACACGTAAAATTTCAACAGTTTTTGATATTATAGGGTCTTTGTCGTACCATCTTGCGCCGTTAACAGGTTTAACAAGGTCATAAAATCTGTCTAAAGCTTCTTTTGAAACCTTTTCTTCCAGTTTATCAAGAAAAACTACTGCGTGTTCCCGAAGTTCATCCTGATAGTTCTTCAAAAGCTCTATAACTTCCAGTAATGCCATCTACAACATTCCTCTTATGTTCATCGGAGAAGGCATAGTTCCTTCTGCCGTATTTTCTTCACTGTATCGTTTAATTTTAGCACCCAGTGCAGATAATTTTTGTTCAAACTCTTCATACCCTCTGTCAATATGGTGTAACTTTTCAACAATGGTTTCACCGCTTGCCATAAGTCCTGCAATAACAAGTGCAGCTCCGGCTCTGAGGTCACTTGCCGCAACAATTGCGCCTGTAAGATTTTTAACACCTTTGACGATTGCGTGGTTTCTGTCCTGATGAATGTCAGCTCCCATCCTTCTGAGGTCAGGAACCTGCATAAATCTGTTCTCATACAAACTTTCAGTAATAATACCGACTCCGTTTGCGGTTGTTAAAAGCGTCATGGCAATTGCCTGCAAATCTGTAGGAAATCCGGGATAAGGCTGTGTTACAAAGTTTATTGAGTTTAATCTGTTTTTGCAGCTTACTTCTATTGTTGTTGGCTCAATGAGTTTAATGCTTGCGCCCATTTTTATTAATTTATCGTTAAAGAAAGTAAGGTGTGCGGGATATACGTTTTTGATAATTGCTTTACCTTTTGTTGCAACAACAGCAGCCATAAACGAACCGGCTTCTATTCTGTCCGGAATCGTTGTGTATTCTGCCGGATGGAGATTTTCTGCTTTTACACCATTAATTACAATTTCAGATGTTCCTGCTCCGGAAATATCTGCACCGAGTGTGTTCAAGAAATTAGCCAAATCAATGATTTCAGGCTCTTGTGCAGCATTTTGAATTCTTGTTGAACCTTCTGCCGTAACTGATGCGAGCATAAGGTTTTCTGTTGCGCCAACTGACGGAATGTCAAGGTAAATATCCGTTCCTATGAGTTTTGAAGCTTTTGCATGAACATAACCGTTTTCAATTTTGATTTTTGCACCGAGGGCTTCTAAACCTTTAATGTGGAAGTCAACACGTCTTTCGCCAATTGCACAGCCGCCCGGAAGAGCAACTATAGCTTCACGGCATCTTGACATCAAAGCGCCTAAAATAATGAAGGATGCTCTCATTTTGCTGACTAGTTCATATTTTGCTGTAATTGAAGTTATATTTGAAGCATCAACTATAACAGACTTTTCTTTTCTGTCATAACTGCATTTTGCACCCAAATCAGAGAGAACATTTAACATAATTTCTACATCAGTAAGACGGGGAACGTTATAAATTTTGGTCGAACCTTTTACTAAAATAGTAGCAGCAAGGAGCTTTAATACAGCATTTTTTGCTCCGCCTATTGATACTTCACCTTTTAATGTTTCGCCGCCTATTATCTTAAACTTGTCAGCCAAAATCTCCTCCGATTCTAACACAATAATACTATTAATAATAACTCTTGTAAAGAGGCTTTAATATTGACGAAAATTATGTGAATATATGATACAATATTTATATGGGGAAATTTGATTTATTTAACAAATTTACAATGCCGGTATTGATTATTGGGGAAAACAGGGAAATTGTTTATACCAATAATGCGTTCAAGCGTATATTTAAGGATTACGGAAATATCAAAAAGTTTTCTCATAAGCTTGATTGTGATTTTGTTCCGCTTGAAACTGACAGTGCATCCGTTTATTCACCAATATTTCAGGCATTAAACTCAAATGAAGATTTTACAGCGTATGTAAAATATCAGACTTTATCAAATGAATATCTTTATTTTAATATGACTTCTACCAAAAGGGGTAATTATACAATAATTACTTTGGTTGATGTGACGGCAGACGTTAAGTTACAGTCGGCTTTAAAACAAAACCAGACGTATAAAATCAGAATTGATTTTCTTGAAGACGAAAACAAATCATCATCAAAGCTTCAGCTTCTGGCACAAAATCAGGCAATAAAGTTGTTGTTATTAAATAATATATCTAATATTATAAGAAGCTCTATTGATACTTCCGTAATTCTTGAACTGGCATTAAAAGAACTGTCAGGTTTATTTGGTGCGTTCAGGGCTTATTATGCTGAGGCGCATGATTCAAAGTTTGTAGTAAAAGAATCATTGTCTAAAAAAGGCATAAACAATGTTATATCTTTTGATAAAAGGGTGAATGAAAGTATAAAGGAAGGAAAAGTTTCCTGTATAACCTGCAGAAAAGAGTATAATGAAGCAGAACCGTTTAAGGAAAATGTGCAAAGGATTATTCTTCCTGTTTATCATTTGAATAATCTTATAGGTGTAATAGTTCTTTCCACAAAACAAAAAATAAAACTTGAAGACACTCTGAAAGTTCTTGAAGACGTTTCCTCTCAGCTTGGTAATGCAATTATTCAGGCAGAGCTTTATAAAAAGAACGAACAAATGGTTAAGGATTTAAAGAAAGCCCTGAAAGAGCTGAAAGCAACACAATTACAGCTTATTAACTCGGCAAAAATGGCATCTCTCGGTCAGCTTGTAGCCGGTGTTGCGCATGAAATCAATACTCCGCTTGCAGCAATTAAATCCAATAATGAGATTAATACAAAGTTATTAAGACAAATTGATGATAAAGAATTGTCAGAACTCTTAGAGGAAACAAATAAAATTGATAAAGAAGCGATTGAAAGAATAAATCTGCTTGTTGTGTCATTAAGAAAATACGTAAGACTGGATGAAGCAGAGCTTCAGGAAGCGGATATAAATCAGGAAATAGATTTGACGCTTGAACTTTTAAGGCATGAAACAAAAAACCGTATTGATATTGTAAAAAATTACGGAAAACTACCGCCGGTTAAATGTTATCCTAATATGCTTAATCAGGTATTTACGAATATACTCCAAAATGCAATACACGCAATAAAAGAGAAGGGTACAATATCTATTGACACAAATTTTAAAAATAAGAGTTTAATCGTAAAAATCAAAGATACCGGCTGTGGCATAAAAGAACCGAATAAAATTTTTGATTTAGGATATACAACGAAAGGAGTTGGTGTCGGAACAGGCTTGGGGCTTGCAATTTCCCAAAAAATAATAGAAAAACACAAAGGAAAAATAGACGTAAAAACAAAAATCAATCACGGAAGCGAATTCAGTATTACTATCCCGAGTGAGTAATAAATATTAAAATTTGTAAATCTAAGTTTTAAAGGATATATCTAAGTTTGAACCAAATCGCAAATCAAAAAATAATTAATTTTTGTAAAAATAACTACAAGACCAGACACAAAAATGTAAAAATATGATATATTAATAAAGCTAAGATTAAGTGTAAAAATTACATTAAATAATTTAAATGTAACAAAAACTTAACAAATCCGAAAGATAAAGCAATTTTTAAAAACAATAATACTTTATATAACTGTGTAGAAGTTAGATAATCATGTTTACATTTGGAGGTAAAGTGTATGACAATTACAGTAAACAGCAAAAAGAAACAAGTAAAGAAAACTTTTCAGGAACTTATTAATGACCTGATGGGTTCAAGTTCCGAGAAAGTACGTTATAATGCTGCTCGTGTTCTTGGAGAAATGGGCGACTCAAAAGCTGTTGAACCGTTAATTAATGTATTAAAGAACGATAAAAACGGTTCTGTTCGTTTATATGCTGCTCGTGCATTGGGTGAGTTAGGCGATTCAAAAGCAACTGAACACTTAATCGAATCTTTACGTGAAGACAGAAATGTTGATGTTAGAGTTCGTGCTGCTCGTGCTTTAGGCAGACTGGGCGGTAAAATCGTTGTTGAACCGCTTGTAGAAGCATTAAATGATGAAAACTCACAAGTTTGTATCACAGCAACAGATGCTCTTATTGAAATTGGTGATGTTGCAACTGATGCTTTAATGAAATCTTTAGATCACGAAAAAGTTAACGTAAGATGTGATGCAACAAGAGCATTAGGCGAAATCGGAAACAAAAAGTGCGTTGATAAAATTATCAATATGTTATATGACGAATGGGTTAACGTAAGAATTTATGCAGTAACTTCTTTGGGTAAATTAAATGATACAAAAGCAGTTCCGGCATTAATTGATGTTATGAAAAACCGTTCAGAAAATGATTTAGTAAGAGCAGGCGCAGCTGCTGCTTTAGGTGTACTTCGTGACCAGAGAGCATTACTTCCTTTAAGAGAACTTATTATGGAAGCAGAAGAACTTGGTGAACTTGAAGATACAGCCCTTAAATCATTCAAGAAAATTATGGCAGCTAACTGGCAGGCTATTCCTGGTGCAACTCAGCAAAAGAAACCAGCTGCAGTGTAAGGAAATAATTTTGACTAAAAAAGCCGTTCTTTTGAACGGCTTTTTTTAATGGAAAAAAATATTTTTTTGGTTTTTACTATTAGTATGGAAGTTAATAATATATCTTTTGGTGCAGTACCAATTAACAAAGTAAAGATTAAAAAGTTTAATAAAAAAACTAATAAATTTCTGGATTATCCGGCATATTTTGTTAGATTAAGCAAAGATAATGAACAGGATATAGAAGTTGCAGACAGTGCTGCAAAAAAGTGGAAGAATGCAAAATATATTCAAAACATTGCAACAAGTGCGCATTGGATGCCTTATAAGCCGATTGATGTTTATGCACTTACCTTGCAGGCAGATGATTTTGAAAAATTACAATACAGCAATATCTTGGGTTTTTCTGTAATGAGGCGGGATGATAAAAATTTTAATAATACCAAATTGTATTATTTGCAGGTAAGACCAAATGCAATTAATGTCAATAATAAAAATAAACTAAATTATAAACATATCGGAAAATCGATTGTTTCATCAGTCAAAAAGCTGTATCATAATATAACTTTGGATTCAGAGGATAATCAAAATATAAAAGACTTTTATAAATCGAACGGATTTATAGAAGATTATTACAGAAAAAACCATTTTGCGTGGAGCGATAATATCTTTGGCAGATTGCTGATACGTTACAGAGCTTTCAGGATAAGAAATGGGATTTAAAACGTTTGCCTGCTTAAATAGTTTTGGTTATAATTTTGGTATGAAGAAATTTATTTTAACAGTATTTATGCTTTTAAATTGCGCAGTATGTTTTGCGGATGGTTCTGAGCTTTCAAAACAGGCAACGGCTTTTTACAGTGATAATAATCAAGTCAGAACAATGGATTTGATATTGCAGATAAATGAAAAGGACAGAACTGCACAGGACTGGCTTTTGCTTGGTAATGTTATGGCTGATTCCATGAAAATGGAAGACGCTGTTTATATGTATAAAAAGGCTGTTCAGAAAGATAAAAAATGTTACAGAGCTTATTATAATTTAGGTAATTATTATTTTGACCACGGCAAGTATGAAGAAGCTATGGAAAATTATACAAAAGCTTACAAACTGCAGCCGGAGAATCCTTATGTTTGTTATAATATTGGCTGTACTGCATTAAAACAGAATAATTTAATGAAAGCAAAGCTGTATTTTCATAAAGCTGTAATGTATAATGCTAATGTTCCCGAGTTTCATTACAATTTAGCATATACTTATAAGCAGCTTAAAAAAGAAAAATTGGCTCAACCTTATGTAGATAACTATAATAAGCTTATGGAAAACAAATAATGTATATTGCCTGTACCGTACTTTTAATATTATTTGTCTGGGGCTTTTTTATTGAGCCGGAGTTATTGACTGTAAAACGGTATAAAACAGACAGGTTAGACGGGAAAAAAATAGTTTTTGTAAGCGATTTTCATATCGGAAAGTTTGATATTTTCCGCCTGCGAAGAATAGTAAATAAAATAAATAAATTAAATCCTGATTTGGTTTTGTCGGGCGGTGATTTTATAAAAGGACACAGCGGAAGACATTCCATGCCTGTTGAAAAAATTGCGGAAGAGCTTAAAAAAATAAAAGCTCCGATAATTACTGTTCTTGGAAATCATGATATAAGTTTTGACAAGTATTCTGTAAAAAATGCTATGGAAAAAGCAGGAATAGTTGTTTTGGATAACTCAAGCACGAAGTTTGAAGGTCTTATTGTTTCGGGTGTCGGAAATAAAAAAGTAGATCCTTCACAAATAACGCTTGTTTTAGAGAGGGAAGAGAGTACAAATATTCTGATATCTCATACTCCTGATATATATTATGATGTCAAAGAATACGTTGATTTGATTTTGGCAGGACATGTTCATGGCGGCCAGGTAAGAGTTCCGTTTTTTGGTGCTTTGATTTGCCCTTCTAAATACGGGACAAAATTTTCCTGCGGTGATTTTAGAGAAACTCAAAACAGAATGATAGTAACCAAAGGCTTAGGGACAAGTATATTAACCGTTAGGTTTTGTGACATTCCGGAAATAGTTATTATAGAGGGGTAAAGGGGTATATATATTTGGCCGGTTGAATAATCTATGTGCTTATATATCATACTGAGGCGTAAGCCGAAGTATCTCAAAAAAGTGAAAGGGATTCTTCGGGGCAGAATTGTTATTTCCCCTCAGAATTCCGAGGCTGATTAAGCCGAAGGAATCCAGCTATTTATTAATATAGTTTTCAAAAGCCGGATTGCCAGCTCCTAAAGGACTTGCAATGACATTTACGGTAAAATAATATATAATTGCCTAAATTTTTTATGGTAACTATATATCTTTTTACACAAAGTATGACAATTGTCGAAGTATCTCATAAAATAGAGATTCTTCGGGCGAAATGGATTAATGCCCTCAGAATGACAATATTTTAAATTATTTTTGTGTAAAGTTGTATATAATTACCTTTTTTATTTATATAAACATAAACCTTTACCCCTTTATTTAATCTGTGCTATTATAAATACATAACAAGAGAGAGTGTGTTTATGTTTTGGAACAAAGAAAAAACTAATATGGAACAGGAAATTATTGAACAAAAGAAGATAGTTCCATATATTTTAATGAAATACATTAATCCTGAAAGCGGAGAAATTAAAATTGATTTACCGCAAAATGTCAGAAAAATAGTTCTTGTAGCAAGCGGTTCTTCTTACCATTGCGCAAGATTTGCGGTAGATTTGCTTGAAAAATTTTCCGGGATTGAGTCCAGGGCAATTTATTCAAGCGAATTTTTGCTGAAAAGTGTTATTCCGCATGATGAAAATACCTTGTACATTTTTATTACTCAGTCCGGTGAAACAAGTGATACTCTTAAATCAGTTGAGAAAGTTAAAAACTCAACTTCACTTGCAACGCTTTGTATTACAAACAACGAACTTTCAACTATCTGGAAGATGTGTGATTACAAAGTTGCATGTTTTGCAGGAAAAGAGCACGGTATTGCCGCAACAAAATCATTCACTTCACAAATGCTCTGTCTGATTTTGATATCATTAAAACTTGTTGAAAATGTACACGGCGCAGAAGCGACAAAGAGTTATAAAGAATCATTAATTCATCTTCCGATTATACTTGAAAAGGCTTTATCAAGAAGAGAAGAAATTAAGAAGCTGGCAAATGTTCTTGCGCGTGAGAATAATATAATAATTACAGCAGACGGAATATCTTATTCGCTTGCAAAAGAGGCGGCATTAAAAACCAAAGAAACTTCTTACAAAAATATAAGTGCAGCAATTTTAGGCGAGTTTATGCACGGGCACGTTGCGGTTTTGAATAATAAATCTACATTAATCTATATTGCGGTTAATAAAATATCAGAACGCTCTGTTGCCAACTTAAATAAAATTAAAGATGATTACAATCCGAAGCTGGTAATAATCGGACCTTCTGATGAAAGATTAAAACCGGATTTTCACATATATATTGAATGTGAAAATGAGATACAGCAAATGTTTGCAGATGTTTTAATCTGTCAGCAGATAGCACTTGAGGTTGCACTAAAGCTAAAACGAAATGTAGATCATCCGAAAGGTTTGCATAAAGTAGTAAAAGACAATAATATTTAAAACCAAAAGCGGCGCAGATTTCTGCGCCGCTTCGTTCCTTACATCTTACTTATCTTCAGCTCATATTTATCATAATTCTATGCAGACTGCTTTGTTTTGTATCGAGCTTTTGCATTAATAGCATAACAAGTTGCATAAAGTCTTTGTGAAAGCAAAAACATGTTTTTCTGAACTTCTGCAACATCGTTCATTGCTTCAAGCATTTTTTTGGGATCAACCATTGATTCAACTGCTTCGTGATTGTCAACCTTTTCGTCTGCATATTTTTTCACCAACAATTTGTCGATGTAATCTCTAGCTCCAACTGCCATAATTTTTCTCCATCTATTTTCTTAGTGTGTAATTTTCCCTTATATATTTAAAAACAAATTTTTCTGAAAAATTGCTATTTTGGGGAGCGAATGTAACAAAATGTTAATATTATGAGTGTGCAGAAAAAGTCGAAAAATGACAATTTAAACAGGACCTTAGGATTTTAATCCAGTATGTGAACACCGGAACCGCTTCCAATTCCGTAATTATTCACCTTGTAACCGCTTCCCCATGGAGAACGGTATTGTGTATATGAACTTTGGTTGAAATCAGACGGAGTTGAATAAAAATCAGGAGTGTAAGAATTGTTGATATACGGTGTAAAACCGGTTAATTGTCCGTTAAAATAGTCACTTATGCTTTTCAGAACAGAGGTTTTGTAATTTTGTTTTGGTCTTGAAAGAATAGAGTTCCTTACATTGTCATATCTTGTGTAAATATCTCCCTCCTGTACTGCACCAAAAGTAACGGTTTCCAATCGTTCCAGTCTTGTACGATCGCTCTCTCTTGTATAACTTCTGTTCAGAGCATATTTTTCAAGATCATTTATATCAGGAAATGCTGAGTGTGATTTTGTATATCTTCTGTGTGGAATATAATCTCCTCCGTAATATGCCTGAGAAGTATTGTACGGCATATAATACGGCTGAATGGTGGTGACGGTTCTTTCTGCAAAAACAGGCATTGCGAAGGTTAATATAATTAACAAAACAAAAAAACGATACATAAATCCTCCTTGTTAAAAGAATTAAAAAACTAATTGAAATTTTATACATTCTCTTAGTTGGTTATTTTATGGTTTAGTGCAAAAATTGACTATGGACTTTGGTTTTAATATGATTTTAATATGACGGGAATGTAAATATTCCCCTCGCCCCTTGTGGGAGAGGGGGTAGGGGTAAGGGGTAATATGTACTACGATTTTAAAAAAGCCGAAAAAGAACTGGAAAAAGAGTTTGATTATATAAATGAGGTTAGAGATTATAACCAGAGAAAAGTTTTGGAAGCGTTTTATGATAACAGGGTAGCTCCGGAACATTTTTATACTGTGTCCGGATATGGACATGATGATTTAGGCAGAGAGGTTTTGGATAAGACTTTTGCTCAGGTTTTTAAAGCTGAAAAAGCGTTAGTGAGAATACATTTTGCATCAGGTACACATACTCTTGCGTGTGCTTTGTTTGGGAATCTCAGGCATGGCGATAAACTCTTGTCGGTTGCGGGTGCTCCTTATGATACAATGCAGGAAGTTATCGGGACAGCAGGTGATGAAGAAACAAAAAGGTCTTCGCTTATCGGAAATGGTGTATTATATGACGAAGTTCCGCTTTTGAACGGAAGTGATGTTGACTATAAAAAACTTGAAGAAATGGCTGATGAAACCGTTACTATGGTTCTTATTCAGCGCTCTAAAGGGTATTCAACAAGAAAATCTTTATCAATAGATGATATTGAAAAGATTTGTAAGATAGTTAAATCAAAAAATCCTGATTGTATCTGCTTTGTGGATAACTGTTACGGCGAATTTGTCGATAAACGTGAGCCGTTGGAAGTTGGCGCAGATTTAATTGGCGGTTCACTGATTAAAAACCCCGGCGGCGGAATCGTTGAAGCAGGTGGTTATATTGCAGGAAAGGAACTTTATGTGGATAGGGCTGCAAACAGATTGACGGCTCCCGGGATTGGTTCGGAAGGCGGTGCAATGTTTAATCAGCACAGACTGATTTTTCAGGGATTGTTTATGGCTCCTTCTGTTGTTTCGGAAGCAGTTAAGGGAGCGGTTTTGGCTGCTAAAGTTTTTGAGGATATAGGATTTAACTCTATTCCAAGACATGATGAAAAGAGAACGGATATTATACAGAATATAATTTTTGGTGAAGCGGATAAACTGGAAGAGTTTTGCAGAACTATTCAGTCACTCAGTCCTGTTAACGGATATGTAACACCGATTCCTGAATATATTCCGGGGTATGAAGATCAGGTTATTATGGCAGGTGGTACTTTTATTGAGGGTTCAACAATAGAACTTTCAGCAGACGGACCAATGAGAGAGCCTTATGCGGCTTATATGCAGGGCGGCTTAAATTATGCACATGTAAAGATTTGCCTGGAAGAGATGGTTAAAAAACTTTAGGGGTAAATGTATAAAAAATTAAGGTAACTATATATCTTTTTACACAAAGTATGACAATTGTCCTGTCATACTGAGCATAAGCGAAGTATCTCATAAAATAGAGATTCTTCTGGCGAAATTGATTAATGCCCTCAGAATGACGATAT